>JABFVP010000540.1 GCA_013362725.1 Cupriavidus sp. | reverse complement strand
CCGGCGCCGCGCGCAGGCGCATTTCACCTGGGCCGGCGTGGCCCGGCAGATGGAGGCGGTCTATGCGCGCGTCTGCGCCGGGGCGCCGGCGGTGCAGGCCGGCGCGCGCCGCGCCGCGGCCTGACGGGGGCGCAGCCCGATGCGGACACGACCAGCCCGCACGAGCAAGCAATGCAAGGAGAGCGGAAATGAAGGAAAGCGATCGCAAGCGCATCCTGGTCACCGGCGGCGCGGGGTTCCTCGGCTCGCACCTGTGCGAGCGGCTGGTGCGCTCCGGGCAGGACGTGCTGTGCGTAGACAACTTCTACACGGGCACCAAGGAGAACATCGCGCACCTGCTGGGCCGGACCAATTTCGAGCTGCTGCGGCACGACGTCACCTTCCCGCTCTATGTGGAAGTCGACGAGATCTACAACCTCGCGTGCCCGGCCTCGCCGGTGCATTACCAGCACGACCCGGTGCAGACCACCAAGACCAGCGTCAACGGCGCCATCAACATGCTGGGACTGGCCAAGCGGCTCAGGGCGCGCATCCTGCAGGCCTCCACCAGCGAAGTCTATGGCGACCCCGAGCATCATCCGCAGCAGGAAGGCTACTGGGGCCACGTCAATCCGGTGGGCATCCGCTCCTGCTACGACGAAGGCAAGCGCTGCGCCGAGACCCTGTTCATGGACTACCACCGCCAGCACGGGCTGGAGGTGCGCATCGCGCGCATCTTCAACACCTACGGGCCGCGCATGCACCCCGCCGACGGCCGCGTGGTCTCAAACTTCATCACCCAGGCGCTGGCCGGCCAGCCGCTGACGGTTTACGGCGACGGTGCGCAGACGCGTGCCTTCTGCTATGTCGACGACATGGTCGACGCGCTGATCCGGCTGATGGAAGCTCCCGCCAGCGGTATGCCGGTAAACCTGGGCAACCCGTGCGAAACCACCATGCTCGAGATTGCGCAGGCGGTGCTGCGCACCACCGGCTCGCAGTCCCGCATCGAGATGCGCCCGCTGCCGGCCGACGACCCGCACCAGCGCTGCCCCGACATCACGCTGGCGCGCCGGCTGCTGGGCTGGGAGCCGCACACCGCGCTGGAAGACGGCCTGCGCCGCACGGTCGATTATTTTGCCGCACGGCTCGCCACGCAGGCGCATGCCGAAGGCGCGCCCGGCAATGTGGTGCCGGTGTCGGCCACTGCGCGCGAAGCGCGTGCCGCGCTCAGCTGACGGCGTGCCGGAGCGCGCGAGGGGACGGCATGGGCACGGCGATGGTGGTCGATCTCGCCGCCGCGGTGACCGTGATCTCGCCGCACCTGGACGATGCCGTGTTCAGCTGCGGCGGGCTGATCGCGGCCGCACGCGCGGCGCGCGTGGTGACGGTGTTCGCGGGCGTGCCGCCGGCCGACATGCCGGCCCCCGACTGGGACCAGGCCGCCGGCTTCGCCAGTGCCGAGCAGGCAGTGCTGTCGCGCCGCCGCGAAGACAACCACGCGCTCACCATGCTGGGCGCGCACGCGGTGTGGCTGGACTTCTGGGACAGCCAGTATGGGCGACGCTACACCGCGCCACAGCTCGCCGACGCGCTGCACACCGTGCTGCTGACGCAGACCGAGGGCGTGGTGGTGGCTCCGCTCGGGCTGTTCCATTCCGACCATGCCCTGGTGCATGACGCCTGCCGCCTGCTGATGCTGGCCGCAGCCGCGGCCGCTGCCGCGCCGTCGCCCGTGCAGTGGCTCTATTACGAGGACGCGATCTACCGTCGCATGCCCGGCCTGCTGCAGCAGCGGCTGGTGCAATGCCGGGACAGCGGCCTGCGCGCCACCCCCGTCAACCTGCCGGTGGCGCAATACCTGACGCAGAAGAGCTACGCACTCAATGCCTACCAGAGCCAGCTGCAGCTGTTCAGTGAAGACCGGCTGTGCGACCTGTGCGCACCCGAGCGCTACTGGATGCTGCAGCCGGCGGGCGCCGGCGCTGACTGAGCCATGCCAATCCCCATGCCGATACCAACCACCGCTTCCCTTGCCCGCCTGTCCCCGCGTGCGCGCCCCTGCGATATCAGCGTAGTGGTGCTGACGCACAACCGGCGCGATTCGGTACGCAACGCGCTGGCGCGGCTGAGCGCACTGCCGGAACGCCCGCCCATCGCCGTGGTCGACAACGCCTCGGACGACGGCACCGCCGCCATGGTGCGCAGCGAATTCCCGCACGCCGCGCTGCTGCGCAGCGCGCGCAACCTGGGCGCCGCCGGCCGCAATCTGGGCGCCGATTGGGCCCGCACCCGCTATGTCGCCTTCTGCGATGACGACTGCTGGTGGGCGCCCGGATCGCTGTCGGCGGCGTGCGCGATGTTCGAGCGCCATCCGCGCGTGGCCGCGCTGACGGCGCGCATCCTGGTGGGCGAGCACCGCAGCGAGGATCCAACCTGCACGCGCATGGCGGCCAGCCCGCTGCCTTCGGCAATGCTGCCGGGCCGCGCGATCCTGGGCCTGATGGCGGGCGCCACCGCGTTCCGCACCGATGCCTTCCGCCAGGCCGGCGGCTACCATCCGCGCCTGTTCCTGGGCGGCGAGGAAACGCTGCTGGCGCTGGACCTGGCCGCACATGGCTGGCAGCTGGTGTACGCACCGCAGCTGGTGGTGCACCACCATCCCA
>JABFVP010000377.1 GCA_013362725.1 Cupriavidus sp. | reverse complement strand
CGAGAGTTTCTCGACATTCGTTCCGCGCGCCGGCTGCAGCATGTCGGCATGCAAACTCGTCCCGGACTCGGCGTGGCCATGGTGCTGGCCGCCGCCGCCCTGTGGGGAACCACCGGCACCTCCCAAAGCCTGGCCGACGGCCAATTGACCGCCGGCTGGTTCGGCGCGCTGCGTCTCGCCGTGGCTGCGGCCTTCTTCGCTGTCTACGCCTGGGCCACGCAGCGCAGCGCCGCGCCCGATCCGGCCCATGGCCCCTTGCCGTGGAGCGGGGTGATCGGCGCGGGCGTATGCATGGCGGTCTACAACCTGGCGTTCTTCGCCGGTGTGCGGCTCACCGGCGTGGGCCTGGGCACGGCGATCGCGCTGGGCAGCGGCCCGCTGTGGGCCGGCGTGCTGCAGGCGCTGGTCTCGCGGCAGCTGCCTTCGGCGCGCTGGTGGATGGGGACTGTGGCGGCCGTAAGTGGCGGCGCACTGATGACCTTGTCCAGCAGCAGCGCCGGCCAAGCGGTGAATGTCGCCGGCATCGCGCTATGCCTGGCGGCAGGCCTGTCGTACGCGGTCTACACGCTGCTCAACAAGAGCCTCGTGCGCCAGGGCAGTGCCGCCAGCATCACCTTGCGAGCCTTCACCGTGGCCGCGTTGCTTGCGCTGCCCGCGGCGTGGATCGAGGGCGGGGCGCCCGCGCCGGCGGCATCGGACTACTGGGCAGTGCTGTACGTGGGTGTTGTTACCGCCGGCGTGGCCTACCTGCTTTTCAGCCACGCGCTCAAGCACATCTCGGCGGCGACAGGCGTGACATTGGCCCTTTTCGAGCCGGTGGTGGCCTTCACGCTGGCGACGCTGGTGCTGCGCGAACAGCCGGGCGTCATGGCTTTCGCCGGCCTGGTGCTGGTGGTGCTGGGCGTGCTGGTGGTGGTGCGCGCAGAGCTGCGCGATGCGCGTGTCATTGCGGGCTCCGGCGAGCCCGGTGTTCAGGCAGTGTGAAGCGTCACAAGCCGGAGCCCAGGGCGGCCTTCACCTCGTCGCCCAGTTCCAGCACCGACATGGCGTAGTAGGCGCTCCAGTTGTAGCGCGTGATCACGTAGAAATTCTTGGTGCCGGCCACGTAGGTGGGCGTGTCGTCGCCGTTCTGCAATTCGATGAGCGCGAGCAGGCCGTCGTAGGACCGCACGGCGGGCGGCAGCACGGCGCCGGCTGCACTGAAGCTGTCTGCGCTGAAGGTGGGCAGGATGTCGGGCGCAAGCAGCACCGGCTTCTTCAGCCGGGCCTCGTCGAAACTCACCGGGAAGATCGCCGGCCGGCCCGGCTCCCAGCCGAAGGCCTTGAAGTAGTTGGCCACCGATCCGATCACGTCGGTGGGGCTGCCCACCAAATCGATGCGCCCGTTGCCGTCGTAGTCGACGGCGTACTTGGCCATGCTGCTGGGCATGAACTGCGGCATGCCCATGGCGCCCGCATAGCTGCCAAGCGGCACGAACGGGTCTTCGGCGGTGCGGCTTTCGGTGCTGAGAAAGCTTTCCAGCTCACCGCGGAAGAAGGCCACGCGCTCGGCCGCGCGCGGGTGCGCATCCGGAAAGTCGAAGGAGAGGGTGGCCAGCGCGTCGATCACGCGAAAGCTCCCCATGTTGCGGCCGTAGATGGTTTCCACGCCGATGATGCCCACGATGATTTCGGCCGGCACGCCGAACTCGCGTTCGGCCCGCTCCAGTATCGGAGCGTTGGCGCGCCAGAAGCGTACGCCGGCGGCAATGCGAACCGGGTCGATGAAGCGGCTGCGGTAGACGCGCCAGTTCTTTCGCACGCCGCCCTGGGCGGGCAGCATGAGGCGCGGCACGCTGGGCAGGAAGCGCGCGCCGCCGATGGTGCTGCGCACCCATTCGGGGTCCAGGCCGCGGCGCTGGGCGATCTCGTCGGCAAAGGCCATGGCGTCGGCGCGCGTTGCATACGGGGCTCCGGCCGCCGCCAGTGAGAGTTTCGTGCCGGCCGGCTTCTTGCTCGCGGGCTGCGCAGAAGCCTTGCGCGGGCCTGCAGCCTGGGCGCTGCCGGCGGCGATCAGCGATGCAATCGCAAGGGCGGCAAGGGCAAGGGGCTTCGAGGTCAGGGGAGTGCGGCGCATCGGCGCATTGTGCCGTTGGCCTGCAGCGCCGACGGCGCGTCACAAGCCGTTTCATCGTGGCAGGCGAGTTCCGGATGGAAGTGGCCGGTAATTGCGCACACATTGCGGGCTCGGTCGGATTGTCAGAACTGGTTACAGTCGAGGGTTTGCTGCCTGCCGCCCGGCACCTCCCGCCCTTGTCTGTCTCCCACGTTGATTCCGGCCTGCCGTCCATGCGGGAGCCCGTCGCCATTCCAGGCCCGCAACCCAAACGGGTGCTGGTCATCGACTATTCGCAGACGGGCCAGTTGCGCCAGGTCATGGAGCGCATCGTCGAGCCTCTTCGGGCCGACGCCTCCATCGACGTGCACGTCGAAACCTTGAAGCCGCTGCAGGACTACCCCTATCCCTGGCCCTTCCTGCGATTCTTCGACGCCTTCCCCGAATCCGCGCATCTGGTGCCGCCTGCGCTGGCGCCGCTGACGCTCACGGGCGACGAGGACTTCGACCTTGTCGTCCTGCCGTGGCAGGTGTGGTTTCTGGCGCCTTCGC
>JABFVP010000152.1 GCA_013362725.1 Cupriavidus sp. | reverse complement strand
AGGCGCTGGTGGGCGCGCTGGTGGCGGCGGTGCTGATCGCCGGACTGCGCCGTACGCGCTTCGGCAAGCTGCGGCGCGGCAATGCCGCGGCCGATCCCAACGTCAATCTCGATATCGGCCAGGAACTCGACGTGCCGGCGTGGGACGCCAACCGGCGCGCGCGCGTGCCGTACCGCGGCGCCGACTGGACCGTCGAGCTGGCGCCCGATTGCCCCCCCGATCGCGCCCTGGCGCCGGGCCGCTACCGCATCGTCGCGGTGCGCGGCAGCACGCTGGTGGTGTCGCCGCGCTGAAGCCCGTCCTTCGAATCCTTTGCGCATCGCGGCCGCGGCCACGATGTGTTCCGCCTGCCGCCGACCGGCGGCGCCGTACCGATGTGTTCTGCCTGGAGGGTCGTTACATGCTTGCTTTTCAGCTTGGTTTGCTGCCGCTGATCATCCTTGTCGCCGTGATCGTGCTGATTGCCAAGGGCATCAAGATCGTGCCGCAGCAGCACGCCTGGGTGCTGGAGCGCCTGGGCCGCTATCACGCGACCCTGACGCCGGGGCTGTCGATCGTGGTGCCGTTCGTCGACCGCGTCGCCTACAAGCACGTGCTCAAGGAAATCCCGCTGGACGTGCCCAGCCAGGTCTGCATCACCAAGGACAACACGCAGTTGCAGGTCGACGGCGTGCTGTACTTCCAGGTCACCGACCCGATGAAGGCATCGTACGGCTCGAGCAATTTCGTGGTCGCGATCACGCAGCTGTCTCAGACCACGCTGCGCTCGGTGATCGGCAAGCTGGAACTGGACAAGACCTTCGAGGAGCGCGAGTTCATCAACCACAGCGTGGTCAACGCGCTGGACGAGGCTGCCTCCAACTGGGGCGTGAAGGTGCTGCGCTACGAGATCAAGGACCTGACCCCGCCCAAGGAGATCCTGCATGCGATGCAGGCGCAGATCACCGCCGAGCGCGAAAAACGCGCGCTGATCGCGGCCTCGGAAGGCAAGCGCCAGGAGCAGATCAACCTGGCCACCGGCGCGCGCGAGGCGGCGATCCAGAAGTCGGAGGGCGAGCGCCAGGCGGCGATCAACAAGGCCCAGGGCGAGGCCAGCGCGATCCTGGCGGTGGCCGAGGCCAATGCGCAGGCGATCCAGAAGATCGGCAACGCGATCCGCACCGAAGGCGGCATGGATGCGGTCAACCTGAAGGTGGCCGAGGAATACGTGGCGGCGTTCGGCAACCTGGCCAAGCAAGGCAATACGCTGATCGTGCCGGGCAATCTGGGCGAGATGAGCAGCATGATCGCCACGGCACTGCAGATCGTGAAGGGGCAGCAGAAGGCCGCTTGAAGTGGGGCTGAATGAAGGGAGACTGAACCAAGGGCGCGCGGCGCCGCGGTTCAGTCCTTGTTGTCGCCCTTCATGATGCGGGCCTTCTCGCGCTGCCAGTCGCGCTGCTTTTCGGTCTCGCGCTTGTCGAACTGCTTCTTGCCCTTGGCCAGGCCGATCTCGCATTTCACGCGGCCGCGCGTGTAATGCAGGTTCAGCGGCACCAGCGTATAGCCGCGCTGCTCGACCTTGCCGATCAGCTTCTTGATTTCGTCGGCCTTGAGCAGCAGCTTGCGCGTACGCACCGGATCGGGCTTGACGTGGGTGGAGGCGCTCTGCAGCGGGCTGATATGGGCGCCGATCAGGAACATCTCGGCGTCGCGCACGACCACGTAGCCTTCCTTGATCTGCACCCGCCCGGCGCGGATTGCCTTGACCTCCCAGCCTTCCAGCACGATCCCGGCCTCATATCGTTCCTCGATGAAATAGTCGAAGAAGGCCTTCTTGTTGTCTGCAATGGTCATGCGTGCGGGTAGGGTGCGATAGGGTGGATGCTGGCCGGTTCGCTGCAGCGCCGCATGGCGGGATGCCGCGGGGCGCGCGGGTCGGCTAAAATCGGGATTCTAGCAAACCAGCCCCCGGCACAGGCGCATGCCTTGCCGCGCAGCGCGCGCGGCAAGGCCGCAAGCCAGATTTCCCCTTTCATGGCAGACGTCCATAAATCCGTCCTGCTCGGTTACTCCGCCGCGCAAATGTACGACCTGGTCACCCGCGTGGAGGACTATCCCAAGTTCCTGCCATGGTGCGGCGGCGTGGAGGTGTTCGAGCAGACCGAGACCAGGCTCGACGCCAAGATCCATATCCACTTCAAGGGCATCCAGCAGTTCTTCCATACCCGCAATACCCAGGAACGCCCCACCCGTATCGACATGAGTTTTGCCGACGGGCCGTTCAAGACCTTCAACGGCTCATGGCGTTTCACGCCGCTGAGAGAAGACGAGTGCAAGATAGAGTTCCACCTGCACTACGAGTTTTCCAGCCTGCTGCTGGAGAAGCTGATCGGCCCGGTCTTCAGCATGATCGCCAATACCTTTGTCGATGCCTTCGTCAAGCGCGCCGAGGTGGTCTATGGCACTAACTGAAGCACCAGCTGAACGCAGCGCCGGCACGGTGCATGTCGCGGTCTGCTACGCGCGTCCGGATGCTGTATTCCTGAAGGCCATCGACGTGCCCGCCGGCACCACGATCGCCGCCGCGATCGTTGGCTCCGGTCTGCAGCAGGCGTGCCCGGAAGTCGATCCGGCCACCATGCGCGTGGGCATCTTCGGCAAGCTCAAGACCCCGGAAACGGTGGTGCGCGACGGCGATCGCATCGAGGTGTACCGGCCGCTGACGGCGGATCCGAAGCAGGCGCGCCGCAAGCGGGTACAGAAGCAGCGCGCCAGCGGCACGCGCGAGGGCCAGAAATGGCTGCGCGGCAACAGCTGAGCCGCGCATTGCCGCCAAAGCAGACGGGGCCCGTGCGGCCCCGTTTGCATGGCTTCAGTTGCAGTGCTTTTCCAGGTTGGCGCTGGTCCTGAGGATTTCCGCCTGGCGCTGCTCGCTGTTCAGGTGCTGCAGCGAACCATCGGGTCCGGCGACCGCGGCGCGCATGCCCTGCTGCAGGCCGGTGGCGTAGTTGCGCAGATGCGCGCAACGGGCGGCGCGCTCGGCCGCATCGGTTTCCCTGCGGGCTTCTTCGGCGGCGGCTTTCAGGCTGGCTTCGCGGCGCTTCTGGAACGCTTCCTGGGGCGTCGGCGCGGTGGGCTTGGCCGATGCCTTGGCCGGAGCCGGTGCAGGCGTGGCGGCGTCGGCAGGCTGGGTTGCCTGGACCGGTTCGAAGTCGCCGGCATGGCGGCCCGGTGCGCGCAGGACCCTGGCCGCGGCCGTGGACGGCGGCACGTCGCTGTAGACCATGTGGCCGTTGGCACCGCGCCACTGCCAGTAGGCGAGGGCCGGCGCAGGCACGGCCAGGACGGTGACAAAGGCAGCGGCAAGCAGGCACGGCGCGGACGATCGTAGCATGGCGGTACGTCTCAAAGTGGCTCTGGAAGCACGGGCCGCCGGCTGCATGGATGGCGATGCCGCGGCAAGGACCGCCGCGGCGATAGCGCGGGCGCCCCGCCTGCATGGCAATGCGTAGCGCCGGTTTGACCCTGGAACTGCGTTGTATTTTTAACTGGCGCGTGTGACCCCCGCGCCATGGTTCGCTAGTCTACGCAGACTTGTCGGTGGCGTGCAAGCGCACCGACCAGGCCACGCCGATCATCAGCAACACGATCGCGGCGATTTCCAGCGGACGCGGCCAGCGCTGGTCGAAGACAAAGCCATAGGCCAGCGCGAACAGTGTTTCGAACACGATCATCTGGCCCGACAGCGTCAGCGGCAGGCGCCGGCTGGCGATATTCCACAGGTTGTTGCCGATCAGCGAAGCGCCCAGCGCGACCGCGGCGTTGACCATCCAGAACCACTGCCA
This sequence comes from Cupriavidus sp., assembly GCA_013362725.1. GTDB lineage: Bacteria > Pseudomonadota > Gammaproteobacteria > Burkholderiales > Burkholderiaceae > Cupriavidus. The sequence goes on along the minus strand of JABFVP010000152.1, from coordinate 6,487 downwards.
GTCGCGGCCGCTGTCGGCGGCGCTCAGGCTGTCGCCGGCGATGATCCAGCCAACCAGCGCCAGCACGGCCGACACCGCGCCGGTCGACAGCCCGTACAGCGCCGACCATTCATTGCCGCTGTAATGCGGATTGCGCTGCAGGTAGCGCGCGTTGTCGACCGCGTAGAGGGTCCAGCAGACCAGCGCGCCGGCAGCGCAGCCGACCCCGGCCAGCTTTTGCCACACCGGCCGCGCCACGGCGCCGGCCGCCGCCGCGTGAGCACTCTGGCCGCCGCCGAACAGGTCGAGGTTGATGCAGGCAATGCCCGCGGCCACTACCAGCAGCGGCCACAGCAGCCGCGACAGCGGCACCGCGCCGTGGTCGCGCCGGCCCATGATGGTGACCGAGATCGGCAGGATGCCGATGATCAGCGAGGTCGGGCCGACCCCGGCCAGCTGGACGCCGAAGGCCAGCAGCACGTAGTAGAGCAGGTTGCCGGTAAACCCCTGGCGCAGCAGCGCCACGCAATCGGCGCGGGTCAGCTTGCGCGCGATGCGCCGCAGCAGCGGCAGCGCCGCCACGCAGGCCACCAGCCCGTAGGCCAGGTAGCGGCCGATGGCCAGTTCCCACGGCGAAAACGCGGGCAGCAGCTTGGGCGCGATGAAGACCATGCCCCAGAACGCGCCAGCCAGCAGCCCGCACAATACGCCGATTCCCATACTTCGCCGCGCCCGAATAAAAAGACCACGAGCATAGCAGACGGCACCTGGCAAAGGCCGTTGCCGGGCATCAGCAAATCGCGCATTCCTGTATAATTCGGTTTTGCGCCTAGAGGAATTGCTATGCGTCTTGTCCAGAAAGCACTCACATTCGATGACGTGCTGCTCGTCCCGGCCTATTCGGCCGTCCTTCCCCGGGATGTTTCCCTCCGCACCAGCCTGACCCGCTCCATCGAACTGAACATCCCGCTGGTATCCGCGGCGATGGACACCGTGACGGAAGCGCGCCTGGCGATTTCCATGGCGCAGGCCGGCGGTATCGGCATCATCCACAAGAACCTGAAGCCCGCCGACCAGGCCCGCGAAGTCGCGCGCGTCAAGCGGTATGAGTCGGGCGTGCTGCGTGACCCGATCACCATTTCGCCGGACATGAAGATCCGCGATGTGATCGCGCTGTCGCAGCAGCATGGCATTTCCGGGTTCCCGGTGGTCGAGGGCAAGGCCGTGGTCGGCATCATCACCAACCGCGACCTGCGCTTCGAGGAAGAGCTCGACGCCCCGGTGCGCGCCAAGATGACGCCGCGCGACAAGCTGGTGACGGTGGCCGAGGGCGCGCCGCTGGAAGAAGCCAAGCGGCTGATGAACCGCCACCGCCTCGAGCGCGTGGTGGTGGTGAACCAGGCCTTCGAGCTGCGCGGCCTGATCACGGTGAAGGACATCCAGAAGGCGGTGGACAACCCGCTCGCCAGCAAGGATGACCATGGCCAGCTGCGCGTCGGCGCCGCGGTCGGCGTGGGCCCGGACAACGACGAGCGCGTCGAGCTGCTGGTCAAGGCCGGTGTCGACGTGATTGTGGTCGATACGGCGCACGGCCACAGCCAGGGCGTGCTGGACCGCGTGCGCTGGGTCAAGCAGAACTTTCCGCAGGTGCAGGTGGTTGGCGGCAACATCGCCACCGGCGACGCCGCGCGCGCGCTCGTCGAGCATGGCGCCGACGGCGTCAAGGTGGGCATCGGCCCGGGCTCGATCTGCACCACGCGTATCGTGGCCGGCGTCGGCGTGCCGCAGATCACTGCCGTCTCCAACGTGGCCGAAGCGCTCAAGGGCACCGGCGTGCCGCTGATCGCCGACGGTGGCGTGCGCTATTCGGGCGATGTGGCCAAGGCCCTCGCGGCCGGCGCGCACACCGTGATGATGGGCGGCATGTTCTCGGGCACCGAGGAAGCGCCGGGCGAGACCTTCCTGTTCCAGGGCCGCTCGTTCAAGAGCTACCGCGGCATGGGTTCGGTGGGCGCGATGAAGGACGGCGCGGCCGACCGCTACTTCCAGGAAGACAACACCGCCAACGTCGACAAGCTGGTGCCCGAAGGCATCGAAGGGCGCGTGCCGTACAAGGGCTCGGTGATGGCCATCATCCACCAGCTGACCGGCGGCGTGCGCGCCTCGATGGGCTATTGCGGCAGCAAGTCGATCGCCGACTGGCACGACAGCGCCCAGTTCGTCCAGATCACGGCAGCCGGCATGCGTGAATCGCACGTGCACGACGTGCAGATCACCAAGGAAGCGCCGAACTACCATATCGACTAATGCCCCGAGGCCGCGCACCGTCCTGCAGGCGGTGCGCGGCCGCCGGCATCCGGGCGAGGGGCGCCGCCAGCGCGTGTCCGCGCCCGACCCGCCATCCCATCCGAACCTGGCCGCGCGCCATGCAGGCGTTGTCCTGATGCCCGCCGCACCACCGGCCGGGGCCAAGACGAGGAGCGCCAATGAAGGTGTTGCTGCGAGCCGTGCTGTTTTTCGATGCCTTGGTGGACCTGCTGCTGGGCATCCTGCTGCTGATGTCCCCGTTCACCACGCTGTACGCGGCGCTGCAGTTGCCGCAGCCGCAGCCTGCGCTGTTCGGGCAGCTGCTGGGCGTGGCGCTGGTGGGGCTGTCGGTGCTGCTGTGGCAGGCCGCCTTCAACGGCCAGCTGACGGTGCCGGTGGCGCGCACCGCAGGCTACGTGAACCTCGCCAGCGCGGTGCTCATCATCGGCTGGATGGTGTTCCTGGAGCTGCCGCTGGAAGGCGCCGGCAAGCTCTGGCTGCCGACCATGGCGGTGGTGCTGCTGTGCTTTGCCGTGGTGCAGATCCCGGCGGCCAGGCGCGTGCGCGTGCGCGAACAGCAACGGAAGATGGAACGCGCGCTGCAGGAACAGGAAAGCAGGAAGGAACCCGGCGTTGCCCCCGCGGCGCGCCCCACGAATACCCCAGAATACCGGCGCGAGCCGGTCATCACGCCGCCGCCGGGCTATGGCCCCGGCACGGAAGTCGTGACCGAGCCCATCCCGGAAGACACGCCATCGGCCCATCATGCACGACAAAATCCTCATTCTTGATTTCGGCTCGCAGGTCACGCAGCTGATCGCCCGCCGCGTCCGCGAGGCGCACGTCTATTGCGAAATCCACCCGAACGACGTCAGCGACGCGTTCGTGCGCGAATTCGCCCCCAAGGCGATCATCCTGTCCGGCAGCCACGCCAGCACCTACGAAGACCACCAGCTGCGCGCGCCGCAGGCGGTGTGGGACCTGGGCGTGCCGGTGCTGGGCATCTGCTACGGCATGCAGACCATGGCGGTGCAGCTGGGCGGCAAGGTCGAGTGGAGCGACCATCGTGAGTTCGGCTACGCCGAGATGCGCGCCCACGGCCATACCGGGCTGCTCAAGGAGATCGAGGTCTTCCGCACGCCGGAAGGCCACGGCATGCTCAAGGTGTGGATGAGCCATGGCGACAAGGTCACCGGCCTGCCGCCCGGCTTCAAGCTGATGGCCTCCACGCCGAGCTGCCCGATCGCCGGCATGGCCGACGAAACGCGTCACTACTACGCCGTGCAGTTCCACCCCGAGGTCACGCATACGGTCAAGGGCCGCCAGATGCTGGAGCGCTTCGTGCTGCAGATCGCCGGCTGCAAGCCTGACTGGGTCATGCGCGACCATATCGAGGAAGCGGTCGCGAAGATCCGCGAGCAGGTCGGCGATGAGGAAGTTATCCTGGGCCTGTCCGGCGGCGTCGATTCTTCCGTGGCCGCGGCGCTGATCCATCGCGCCATCGGCGACCAGCTGACCTGCGTGTTCGTCGACCATGGCCTGCTGCGCCAGGACGAAGGCAAGCTGGTGATGGAGATGTTCGTCGGCCGCCTGCACGCCAAGGTGGTCCATGTCGACGCCTCCGACCAGTTCCTCGGCCACCTCGCCGGCGTCACCGACCCCGAGCAGAAGCGCAAGATCATCGGCCGCGAGTTCGTCGAAGTGTTCCAGGCCGAGGCGCGCAAGCTGACCAACGCCAAGTGGCTGGCGCAGGGCACGATCTATCCGGACGTGGTCGAGTCGGGCGGCACCAAGACCAAGAAGGCCACCACCATCAAGAGCCACCACAACGTCGGCGGCCTGCCCGAAACGCTGGGCCTGAAGCTGCTGGAACCGCTGCGCGACCTGTTCAAGGACGAAGTGCGCGAACTTGGCGTGGCCCTGGGCCTGCCGCCCGAAATGGTCTACCGCCACCCGTTCCCGGGCCCGGGCCTGGGCGTGCGCATCCTCGGCGAAGTCAAGCGCGACTACGCCGACCTGCTGCGCCGCGCCGATGCCATCTTCATCGAAGAACTGCGCAAGACCATCGCCACCGAACACGACGCCGCCGCCGGCCTGTGCGAACCCGATCAGGTGGGCAAGAGCTGGTACGACCTGACCAGCCAGGCCTTCGCCGTGTTCCTGCCGGTCAAGTCCGTCGGCGTGATGGGCGACGGCCGCACCTACGACTACGTCGTCGCACTGCGCGCGGTGCAAACCACCGACTTCATGACCGCGCACTGGGCGCACCTGCCGTATGCGCTGCTGGGCCGTTGCTCCAACCGCATCATCAACGAAGTCCGGGGTTTGAACCGGGTCGTGTATGACGTGTCGGGGAAGCCGCCGGCGACGATCGAGTGGGAGTGAAAGGACGTCTTTCGGGGGCTATCGCCAGCTATCGAAAGGTTGCCGTAACGCGTTGACTTTCAAAGACGCGTTGCGGCACCTATCGATGATCATCACCGGCCAGCGGAACAAGTTGGCGGTAGAAGTGGCGGTAGAACCTGGAGGCCGGGCCGCCAGCCGTCTGCCGATTCCTGCGCGGGACTTCAGAACGTGCCAGGGTAGGCGCCGCCGTCGAGCAGGATATTCTGCGCGGTGATGTAGGCCGCCTGGCGGCTGCACAGGAAGGCGCAGGTGGCGCCGAACTCGGCGGGATCGCCGAAACGGCGGGTGGGGTTCTCGGCGGCGCGGCGCTCTGCCATGGCTTGCGCGGTCAGTCCGGCCTGCCGGGCGGCGCCTTCAATGGTCTTGCCAAGGCGGTCCGTACGGAACGGTCCGGGCAGCATGTTGTTCACCGTGACTCCGTGCTGAGCGACCTCGCGCGCCAGCCCGGCCACAAAGCCTGTCAGACCGGAGCGCGCGCCGTTGGAGAGGCCCAGCACGTCGATCGGTGCCTTGACCGCGCCGCTGGTGATGTTGATGATGCGGCCCCACTTGCGCGCGATCATGCCGTCGACGGTGGCCTGGATCAGGTCGATCGGCGTCAGCATATTGGCATCGAGCGCGGCCAGCCAGTCGCTGCGCTCCCAGTCGCGGAAGTTGCCCGGCGGCGGGCCGCCGGCGTTGTTGACCAGGATGTCGAGATCGCCCAGCCCCGCCACCGCGTCCAGCGCGGCGGCGCGGCCCTCGGGCCTGGTGATGTCGGCGGCCACCGCGACTACGCGGTGGCCGTGGCGCGCACGGAGGTCGCTGGCGGCTTGCTCCAGCGCATCGGCGTTGCGCGCCACGATCACCACATCCACGCCCTCGGCGGCCAGTGCGTCGGCACAGGCACAGCCGAGGCCCTTGCGTGCGCCGCAGACCAGCGCGCGCTTGCCATGCAGTCCCAAATCCATTTTCGTTGCGCTCCTTTGCAGCGTGGTTGGCGGATATCCGTTGCTACGCGCGTTGCCGGCTAGCCGTGCGCACGCGGCCGGTAGTCGATCAGGCTCGAGAACACGGCGATCAGCACCGCCATGACGACGAAGAACAGCAGCGCCAGAAAGTACGAGCCCGACCACTGGACGATCACGCCGATCAGGATCGGCACCACCACGCCGGCCATGTTGCCGCAGAAGTTCATGGTGCCGCCCAGCACGCCGCTGCGTTCCGGGCCGCCGACGATCGCCGGCAGGCTCCAGTACATGCCGCAGAAGCGGATGAAGAACATCGCCACGCATAGCAGCAGCACGACCGTGGCGGAGTCGGAGATATAGGCGGCCGCGAGGATGCAGGCTGCCGCCACCAGTGACGAGCCGCTGAACATCGTGCGCATGACGACATTGGGCGATGCGCCCGAGGCCTTCCACCGGTCGCCGAGATAGCCGCCGATGAGCTCGCCGACGAAGCCCGACATGAAGATGATGAAGGTGGCGCCGCCCATGGCTGCGATGTTGAAGCCGTGCGCCTTGTGCAGATAGCTCGGCATCCACGTCAGCAAGCCATAGAAGACCGCGAGGATGCAGCTGTAGCCGGCGAACATCGCCAGCACCGAGCGGTCCCGCACCAGTTCGCGCAGCGGCACGCGCGCGGCGGCGGTGCTGGCGCGCGCGTTGCCGCGCGTGATGTGCTCCAGCTCGGCAGCGTTGACGCCGGGGTGGTCCGACGGATGGTTGCGGATGTAGCGCCACGCCAGCAGGCCCGCCAGCATCGTACCGACGCCGGCGATCACGAACGCGATGCGCCACGAACCGAACCAGGC
>JABFVP010000163.1 GCA_013362725.1 Cupriavidus sp. | reverse complement strand
GGCCATCGACGCCGCGGCCTTGCCCGCGCCCACCACCAGCGTGCGGCCGCCGGCGTGCGGCGGCGGCAGGTGCTGCGCGACGATCTGCAGCGGGTCGGCCGCCGCCACCGCGGCGTGGAAGGTCTCGAGCAGCAGTGCGCGGGCATTCCCCGCGAACGCGGCGCTCACAGCGCCTCCGCGATGGCGCGGCCCAGGTCGGCGGTACCGGCCTTGCCGCCGATATCGCGCGTCAGCGGCGCGTGCTCGGGCCCGGCCGCCAGCACCTGCTCGATCGCGCCCAGCACGGCGGCGCCCGCTTCGCCATGGCCAAGGTGTTCCAGCATCATGGCACCGCACCAGATCTGCCCGATCGGGTTGGCCACGCCGCGCCCGGCAATGTCCGGGGCCGAACCGTGCACCGGCTCGAACAGGCTGGGGAAGGTGCGGTCCGGATTGATGTTGCCCGACGGCGCGATGCCGATGGTGCCGGTGCAGGCCGGGCCCAGGTCGGACAGGATGTCGCCGAACAGGTTGCTGGCGACCACCACGTCGAACCAGTCCGGATGCTGGACGAAATGCGCGGTCAGGATATCGATGTGGTACTTGTCGACCTTGATGCCGGGGTAATGCGCCGCCATCGCCTCGACCCGCTCGTCCCAGTACGGCATGGTGATCGAGATGCCGTTGGACTTGGTCGCCGAGGTCAGGTGCTTTTTCGGACGCTTCTGGGCCAGTTCGAAGGCGAACTTCAGGATGCGGTCGACGCCGGTGCGGCTCATCACCGTTTCCTGCACCACGATCTCGCGCTCGGTGCCGGGGAACATGCGACCGCCGATGCTGGAGTATTCGCCCTCGGTATTCTCGCGCACCACGTAGAAATCGATGTCGCCGGGCTGGCGGCCGGCCAGCGGGCTGCGGATGCCGGGCATCAGCCGCACCGGGCGCAGGTTGACGTACTGGTCGAACGACCGGCGGAACTGCAGCAGCGAGCCCCACAGCGAGACATGGTCGGGCACCGTGTCCGGCCAGCCGACCGCGCCAAAGTAGATGGCGTCGTACTGGACCAGCGTGTCGAACCAGTCGTCCGGCAGCATCTTGCCGTGGCGGGCGTAGTAGTCGCAGCTGGAAAAATCGAAATGATCCCACTGGAAGTCGATGCCGAAGCGGCGCGCCGCGGCGTCCATCACGCGGATGCCCTCGGGCATGACTTCCGTGCCGATTCCGTCTCCGGGAATCACGGCAATCTTGTATTGGCTCATCGTTGTCGGGATTGCTAGCAGGTAGGGTGGCGCCGGGGTTGGTCCCCTTCGACCGTACTGGAGCGCCCGCAGCTTGCTTGGCAGCGGCGCGGGCGCGCGGGATAATGCCTGCATTCTATTGCAAAGCGGCAGCTCCCTGCCGACCGGTGCCCCGACATGTGCCAGTTGCTAGGCATGAACTGCGCCACGCCGACCGACGTGACGTTCTCCTTCACCGGCTTTGCCGCGCGCGGAGGCCTGACCGACCACCACGCCGACGGCTTCGGTGTCGCCTTCTTCGAAGACAAGGCCTGCCGCCTGTTCATCGACAACCAGTCCGCCGGCACCTCGCCGGTGGCGGACCTGATCAAGCGCTACCCGATCAAGTCCAAGAACGTCATCTCGCATATCCGCAAGGCCACCCAAGGCACCGTGCTGCTGGAAAACTGCCACCCCTTCATGCGCGAGCTGTGGGGCCGGCACTGGATCTTCGCCCACAACGGCGACCTGCACGGCTTCACTCCGTTCCTGTCCGGCGTCTACCAGCCGGTGGGCGACACCGACAGCGAACTGGCCTTCTGCACGCTGATGCAGGGCCTGCGCAAGCGCTTCCCGGGCTCGCAGCCGCCGCTGAACGAACTCGGCCACGCGCTCGCCGACATCACCCGCGAGATCACGCTGCATGGCGTGTTCAACTATCTGCTGTGCAACGGGCAGGCGCTGTTCGCGCACTGCTCGACCCGCCTCTACTACATCGTGCGGCAATGGCCGTTCTCGACCGCGCACCTGATCGACGCCGACCTGTCGATCGACTTCGCGCAGGTCACCACGCCGGACGACCGCGTCGCCGTGATCGCCACCGCGCCGCTGACCGACAACGAGACCTGGACCCAGTTCGCCCCGGGCGAGCTGATCATGTTCGAGGACGGCCGACCGACCATGACGCTGAGCGTGCCGATCCCGCCCGAGGTCCAGGCCAAGAACGCGGCCAATACCGCCTGTACCTGAGCCGTCCGGCACCAAAGGAAAAGGGACGCCTCGGCGTCCCTTTCCATATGGCTCACAGTTCGTTCAGTGATGCAGGATCTTCGACAGGAACTGCCTGGCGCGCTCCGAGCGGTGCTCGATATCGCCGAAGAACTCTTCCTTGTCGGCGTCCTCGACGATCTTGCCTTGGTCCATGAAGATCACGCGGTTGGCGACCTTGCGCGCGAAGCCCATCTCGTGGGTGACGCACATCATGGTCATGCCTTCCTGCGCCAGCTGGACCATCACGTCCAGCACTTCGTTGACCATTTCCGGATCCAGCGCGGAGGTCGGCTCGTCGAACAGCATGCAGATCGGGTCCATCGACAGCGCGCGCGCGATCGCCACGCGCTGCTGCTGGCCGCCCGACAGCTGGCCGGGATACTTGTCGGCCTGGCTCTTCAGGCCCACGCGCTCGAGGTACTTCAGGCCCTTGGCCATGGCCTCGTCCTTGGAGCGGCCCAGCACCTTCATCTGCGCGATGGTCAGGTTCTCGGTGATCGACAGGTGCGGGAACAGCTCGAAGTTCTGGAACACCATGCCGACGCGCGAGCGCAGCTTGGGCAGGTTGGTCTTGGGGTTGCCCACCGAGGTGCCGTCGACCAGGATGTCGCCCTTCTGGAACGGCTCGAGCGCGTTGACGGTCTTGATCAGCGTGGACTTGCCCGAGCCCGACGGGCCGCACACCACCACCACTTCACCCTTGGCAACCTTGGTGGTGCAGTCGGTCAGCACCTGGAAGGAGCCGTACCACTTGGAAACGTTATTAATTTCGATCATACGGCCACCTTTTTCTGATAACGCTTGACCAGCAGCGAAGCGGAGAAACAAATGATGAAGTACACCAGGCCGGCGAACAGCAGCATCTCGACGATGCGGCCATCACGTTCACCGATGCCATAGGCCTGGCCGAAAAAGTCCGCCAGCGCGCTCACGTACACCAGCGACGTATCCTGGAACAGGATGATGCCTTGGGTCAGCAGCAGCGGCACCATGTTGCGGAACGCCTGCGGCAGGATCACCAGCCGCATCGACTGCCCGTAGGTCATGCCCAGCGCCTGCGCGGCAAACATCTGCCCGCGCGACACGCTCTGGATGCCGGCCCGGATGATCTCGGAATAGTAGGCCGCCTCGAACAGCGCGAACGCCACCAGCGCCGAGGTCATGCGCAGGTCGGTCGCCGGCGACAGGTTGAAGATGCCCTGCAGCACCTGCGGGATGATCAGGAAGAACCACAACAGCACCATCACCAGCGGGATCGAGCGGAAGATGGTCACGTACCCCTGCGCGAACCAGTTCAGCAGCCGGAACGACGACAGCCGCATCATCGCCAGGATGGTGCCCCAGATAATGCCGACCACCACCGCGGTGACGGTGATCTTGAGCGAGACCATCATGCCCTCGCCCAGCACATGCAGCGTGCCCGGATTGATCGAGGTGAAATCGAAGGAATAAGCCATGGCGCCCCCTTACTTGCCGCCGATGAAGCCGGGCACGCGCGTGCGGGCCTCGACCCAGCGCATCAGCAGCATCACCGTGATGTTGATCAGCGCGTACATCAGCGTGACCGCGATGAACGATTCATACGGGCGCGCGGTGTAGTCCACCAGCTGGCGTCCCTGCGCGGCCAGTTCGAGCAGGCCGATGGTCGACGCCACCGCCGAGTTCTTGAAGATATTCAGGAACTCGGAGGTCAGCGGCGGCACGATCACGCGGAACGCCATCGGCAGCAGCACGTGGCGGTACGTCTGCGGCAGCGTGAAGCCCATCGCCAGGCCGGCGTTCTTCTGCCCGCGCGCCAGCGAGTTGATGCCCGAGCGCACCTGCTCGCAGACCCGCGCGGCGGTAAACGTCCCCAGGCACAGCATGGCGGCCAGGAATTGCTGCGCGAACGGGTTCATCTGCTTGATCGCCTCGCCGCCGGGCAGCAGCTCGGGCATGACGAAATACCAGATGAACAGCTGCACCAGCAGCGGGATGTTGCGGAAAATCTCGACATAGGTGGCGGCAATGCCGGCCAGCCATTTGTTCGGCACCGTGCGCAGCACGCCGAGCACCGAACCGATGACCAGGGCAATGACCCAGGACGAGAGTCCCAGCGCGAGCGTGACCTTGAGGCCGGAAATCATCCAGTCCAGGTAGGTCTCGTTCTGGGCGGCCTGTTCGAGGAATACTCCCCAATGCCAGTTGTAGTTCATGTTGCGTCCTCAAAAAGAAACGGAAGGACGAGCCTTCCGTTTCGCAGTGCTGTCAACGGCAGGTCAGTCCAGCGCCTTGTCGTTAGGCGCCTTGATCAGCGTCTTCATGTCTTCGGACAGCGGGAAGTCCAGGTTCAGGCCCTTGGGCGGAACCGGTTGCATGAACCACTTGGTATACAGCGTGTTGATCGAGCCGTCCTTCATCATGCCGGAGATGACGTTGTCGGACAGCTTCTTGAACTGCGGGTCATCCTTGCGGATCATGCAGCCGTAGGACTCGCGCGATTGCGGCTTGCCCACGACGATCCAGTCGGCCGGGTTCTTGGCCTTGGCGCGTTCGCCGTACAGCAGCGCGTCGTCCATCATGAAGGCGACCGCGCGGCCCGATTCCAGTGTCAGGAACGACTGGCCGTGGTCCTTGGTGCTGATGATGTTCATGCCCAGCTTCTGGTCGTCGTTCATCTTGCGCAGCAGGCGCTCCGACGTGGTGCCGGCGGTGGTGACGACGTTCTTGCCCTTCAGGTCGGCCCAATCCTTGATGCCGGCGTCCTTCTTCACCATGATGCGGGTGCCGATAATGAAGATGGAGTTGGTGAAGGCGACCTGCTTCTGGCGTTCCAGGTTATTGGTGGTCGAGCCGCATTCGATATCGATGGTGCCGTTCTGCAGCAGCGTGATGCGGTTCTGCGAGGTGATCGGGATTTCCTTGACCTGCAGGTTCGGCAGCTTCAACTGGTCCTTGATGGCTTCCACGATCTTCATGTTGATATCGTAGGAATAGCCGACCTGGCGCACGCCGCCAAGGTTGTAGTTGAACGGAATCGACGATTCACGCACGCCGAGCGTGATGACGCCGGTGTCCTTGATCTTCTTCAGCGTGCCCGTCAGTTGTTCGGCTGCCTGTGCCGTCCCGCACATTACGCCCCCGGCAATCATCAGGGCAGCCAACTTGGCGAAATTCATAACATCTCCTTGACCATGAAGAGAAAGCGGGATTCCAGGAACAAAACCCCAACTGGTGAAACAGTATTGCGCAGCATCCGCCGCAATACAACTGGGTTTTCTCCTAGAACCCCACTTCAGGGCAATCCGTGCGCACCGTGTCCGGATACGACAACGCGGTCTCCGGCGCTTGCCGGAGACCGCGTCTGACGGTCATGGAGCCTGGGCCCGGGACGGTTATTGCGCTGCACCATGCGAGTGCCTCGCCCCGGCCCTGCCTGCCCCGATCAGGGGTACAGGCCGCGCATTTCGCGCGCCTGCAGGATCCGCGTACAGGCCACGATGAACGCCGCCGTGCGCAGCGTCACCTTGTTTTCCTGCGCCACTTGCCAGATTGCACGGAAGGCTTCTTGCATGATCCGTACCAGGCGCTGGTTGATCTCTTCCTCGGTCCAGAAGAAGCTGGAGAAATCCTGCACCCATTCGAAGTAGGACACGGTCACGCCGCCGGCGTTGGCGATCACGTCCGGGCAGACCAGGATGTTGCGCTCGCGCAGGATGTCATCGGCCTGCGGCGTGGTCGGGCCGTTGGCGCCCTCGATCACCAGCTTTGCCGTGATCTTCGGCGCGTTTTCGGCGGTAATCTGGCCTTCCAGCGCGGCCGGGATCAGGATGTCGCAATCGACTTCCCAGAACTGCTCGGTGCGCAGCACTTCGCCGCGGAAGCCGTCGATGGTGCCGCTGTGCGAGGCATATTCCATCATCGCCGGCACGTCCAGGCCGGCCGGGTCGAACAGCGTGGTGCGGTGGTCCTGCACCGCCACCACCTTGGCGCCGGCCTCATGGAACAGCTTGGCGGCGACGGCGCCGACGTTGCCGAAGCCCTGCACCGCCACGCGCGCGCCCTTGACCTCGAGGCCGATGTTGCGCGCAGCCTCGGAGCCGACCACGAACACGCCGCGGCCGGTGGCCTCGTGGCGGCCCAGCGAGCCGCCCAGCGAGATCGGTTTGCCGGTCCCGACGCCGGTCGAGGTGCTGCCCGAGTTCATCGACTAGGTGTCCATCATCCACGCCATCACCTGCGCGTTGGTGTTGACGTCCGGCGCCGGGATGTCCTTGCTCGGTCCGATGATGATGTTGATTTCGCTGGTGTAGCGGCGCGTCAGGCGTTCCAGCTCGGCGTGCGACAGCGTGCGCGGGTCGACGCGGATGCCGCCCTTGGCGCCGCCGTACGGCACGTTGACCGCCGCGTTCTTCACCGACATCCAGGCCGACAGCGCCATCACCTCGGACAGCGTCACGTCCTGGTGGAAGCGCACGCCGCCCTTGCCCGGGCCGCGCGACAGGTTGTGCTGCACCCGGTAGCCCTCGAAATGGGCGATGGTGCCGTTATCCAGTTCGATAGGAACGTCGACGATCATCGCGCGCTTGGGGCGCTTCAGGGTCTCGACCCAGCGCGCCAGCGAACCCAGGTAGGGCGTGACGCGGTCGACTTGCTGCAGGTAGATGCCCCAGGGGCCGAGGTTGTCGGCGTTGAGGTAGGACGGGAGTGCGTGCTTTTGGCCAGCAGTGTTGGTCGGTGCTGCGGAAGACATCGGGGTGGGTTCCGGGGTGGAAGATGGGCGCAAGCTTAGGCTTGGCGGCCGCTTGGAATCCAATGCCGTTTGCTCATCGGGTTATGCAGGACACGCATAACCTTGGAGCGAGCCATCGCTACGCCGAGGTCAGCGTCCCCCACACCTGGTCCACCAGCTGCCGCTTGCGACGCGCCCCGGCGCGCCGCTCGCCTCCGTTCTCGCCCGGCTTCTCCCGATACAAGCGGATTTCCATGTCGATCGACAGCGGCAGGCCGCGGGCCGACTCCGCCCGCACCAGCCGCCCCGCCGCGACGTCGTCGCGTACCGCGCTTTCGGGGAGGAAGGCCATGCCGTGTCCGGACAGCGCCATCACCTTGAGCGCCTCGGCCATATCGGTCTCGTAGCATTTGTCCAGCTTGAGCGCCTCGGCGGTTTCGGCCAGCAGCAGGTCGACCATGCGGCCGAGGAAGGCGTTGGGCGTATAGCTGAGGAACGGCACCGGCTTCTTGTCGGTGCCCGGCAGCCGGAACAGGGGCTTGCCGGCGGCATCCGGCACGCTGTAGGGCGACAGCCGTTCGGTGCCCAGCACCAGCATGTCGTACCGCGCCGGATCCAGCTGGATCGCCTGGCGCGCGTGGTGGTAGACCATCACCAGGTCGCAGCCCCCCTCGACCAGCATCAGCACCGCGTCATGGACATTGAGCGCGCGCAGCCGGCACGGCAGCGTGCCGAGCTTGCGCTCCAGCGCCTTGAGCCATTCCGGGAAGAAGGTCAGCGACAGCGTGTGCGGCACCGCGAATTCCAGCACCTGCGCATTGGCAGAGCGCTGGCCGCGCATCAGCGCGCGGGTCTCGCTGACCTGCGCCAGCATCGCCAGGGCCTGCTCGTAGAACACCTTGCCGGCCGGGGTCAGGCTGGTGGGATAGCTCGAGCGGTCGATCAGCTCGGTGCCAACCCACGCCTCGAGCGACTGGATCCGGCGCGAGAACGCCGGCTGCGTGACGTGGCGCAGTTCGGCCGAGCGCGAGAAGCTGTGCGTCTCGGCCAGGCTGACGAAGTCTTCAAGCCATTTGATTTCCATGACGCGGATTATCCACCGGCGGCACAGGCGCCGTCACGTGGCTGCGACGGCCTGCCCGGCGCTAGGCCTGCGGTGCTAAGCGTCCTGCGTGGCGTCGCCCATGTCGACGGCAAGGGCGTCCGCGGTGCGCTCAGCGTCGCCACCCTTTGCCGCCGCACGGGCCTGGATATCCCACATCTCCGCGTAGCGGCCACGCGCGCGCATCAGTTCGGCATGCGTGCCGCGCTCGACCACGCGGCCGTGGTCCATCACCAGGATCTGGTCGGCATGGACCACGGTGGAGAGCCGGTGCGCGATCAGCAGCGTGGTGCGGTTCTGCGCCAGGCGCATCAGCTCGGCCTGGATCGCCTGCTCGGTGCGCGAATCCAGCGCCGAGGTGGCCTCGTCGAACACCAGCACCGGCGGGTTCTTCAGCAGCGTGCGCGCGATCGCCACGCGCTGCTTCTCGCCGCCGGACAGCTTCAGGCCGCGCTCGCCCACGGGCGTGTCGTAGCCCTGCGGCAGCTCTCGGATAAAGGCGTCGATCTGCGCCGCCTGCGCCGCGGCGATGACTTCGTCGCGGGTCGCGTCGGGCCGGCCATAGGCGATGTTGTAGTAGATGCTGTCGTTGAACAGCACGGTGTCCTGCGGCACGATGCCGATGGCGCGGCGCAGGCTGTCCTGGGTGATGGCGCGGATGTCCTGGCCGTCGATCTCGATCGCGCCGCCGCCGACGTCGTAGAAGCGGAACAGCAGCCGCGCCAGCGTCGACTTGCCCGAGCCGCTGTGCCCCACCACCGCGGTGGTGGTGCCCGCCGCGATGGTGAAGTCGACGCCGTCCAGGATCACGCGGTCAGGCTCGTAGCTGAAGCGCACGTCGCGGAAGCGCACTTGCGCGCCGCCGACCCGCAGCGCCGGCGCGTCCGGCGCGTCGGCCACCTCCTGGTGCGTGCCCAGCAGCACGAACATGCGGTCCATGTCGGTGGTGGCCTGTTTGATCTCGCGGTAGATCACGCCAAGGAAGTTCAGCGGGATATAGAGCTGGATCATCAGCGTGTTGACCAGCACCAGGTCGCCCAGCGTCAGCTTGCCGTCGACCACACCTACCGTGGCGCGCCACAGGATCAGGATCAGTCCTATGGCGATGATGGCCTGCTGACCGAAGTTCAGGAAAGAGAGCGAATTCTGCGATCGGATCGCCGCGGTGCGGTACTTGCGCAGGTTCTCGTCGTAGCGCTGCGCCTCGTAGGCTTCATTGCCGAAGTACTTGACGGTCTCGAAGTTCAGCAGCGAATCGATCGCCTTCTGGTTGGCGCGCGAATCGAGCTCGTTCATGCGGCGGCGGAAGTGCGTACGCCATTCCGTCACCACGATGGTGAAGACGATATAGCCCACCAGCGCGCAGCCGGTGATGGCCGCGAACCAGATATCGTAGTGCAGAATGAAGAAGCCGATCACCAGCGCCATTTCCACCAGCGTGGGCAGGATGCTGTACAGCGAATACGAGATCAGCGACTGGATGCCGCGCGTGCCGCGCTCGATGTCGCGGCTCATGCCGCCGGTCTGGCGGTCCAGGTGGAAGCGCAGCGACAGTGCATGCAGGTGCTGGAACACCTGCAGCGCGATCTCGCGCACGGCGCTCTGCGTGACCTTGGAAAAGAGGATCTCCCGCAACTCGGTGAACAGCGTCGCCGACAGGCGCAGCATGCCGTAGGCGACGATCAGCCCGACCGGCACCGCCAGCAGCGCGCGCGGGTCGCCGGCGCTGAGGTTCATGCTGTCGATCAGCCGCTTCATCAGCACCGGCACGCCCAGGTTGGCGACCTTGGCCGCCACCAGGCAGGCCAGCGCCAGCATCACGCGCCACTTGTAGTGCCAGACGTAGGGCAGCAGGTTGCGGACAGTCTGCCAGTCGCTGCGGGGGGCGCGCTGGCCGGGGAAGAGCTTGACCGAGGCGGGGTCGGGGGCCTGCTCGGCGGTCGTGGAATAGCGGCGCATACGTTAGAATCCGGGCCAATGCGCGATTGTCGCAGGAATCGCATTGCGCGGCAGGCGAAGGGTTTTTTTCGCCGCACCCGCCCTTTCCGTTGTCCACCATACCGCCTCATGAACGCTCCCCATACCGTCCCCGCCCTGCCCGCCGGCAAGAATCCCGCACTGCGCGTGGTACCGATGCCCGCGGATGCCAACGTACATGGCGACGTGTTCGGCGGCTGGATCATGGCGCAGGTGGATATCGCCGGCTCGATCCCGGCGGTCGAGCGCGCGCAGGGGCGCGTGGCCACCGTCGCGGTCAATTCCCC
>JABFVP010000153.1 GCA_013362725.1 Cupriavidus sp. | reverse complement strand
GGGCAGACCTGCGTGTGCCCGAACCGGGTCTATGTGCATGACACAGTGCACGACGCCTTCGTCGAACGCCTGGCACGGCGCGTGGGCGCGCTCCATGTCGGCCCGGCAACGGAGGATGCCGCGCAGATCGGCCCGATGATCAATGCGCGCGCCGTCGACAAGATCGCGCGCCATGTCGACGACGCCGTCGCCCGCGGCGCGCGCGTGGTCACCGGCGGCATGCGCGTGCGCACGGAAGACGGTCCGCACTACTACGCGCCGACGGTGCTGGTCGATGCCACGCCGGCAATGGAACTGTCGTGCGAAGAGACCTTCGGCCCGGTCGCGCCGATCTTCCGCTTCCGCGACGAAGCCGATGTGATCCGCGACGCCAACGACACCCCGTTCGGCCTGGCCGCGTATTTCTACTCGAGCGACATCCGCCGCATCTGGCGCGTGGCGCAGGCGCTGGAGACCGGCATGGTCGGCATCAACGAAGGCGCGATCGCGGCCGAGGCAGCGCCGTTCGGCGGCGTCAAGGAATCCGGCTACGGGCGCGAAGGCTCGCGCCACGGGCTGGACGACTACATGCATACCAAGTACCTTTGCCAGGGCCAGCTCGGCTGAAGCGCCAGGCGTAGCCCCTTCGCACCAGGAATTCCCCATGCCCGCAAACAATCCCTTCAAGAGCGCACTGGCCGCGCGCCAGGCGCAGATCGGCCTGTGGCTGTCGATGGCGACGCCGTATCTGGCCGAAGTCTCGGCCACCGCCGGCTTCGACTGGCTGCTGATCGACGGCGAGCACGCGCCCAACGACCTGCGCTCGACCTTGCACGCGCTGCAGGCCGTGGCAGCGTATCCGGTCCAGCCCGTGGTGCGCGCCGTGGCCGGCGAAGTGCCGCTGATCAAGCAGCTGCTCGATATCGGCGCGCGCAGCCTGCTGGTGCCGATGGTGGATACCGCCGAGCAGGCGCGCGCGCTGGTCAGCGCCACGCGCTACCCGCCGAACGGCATCCGCGGCGTGGGCAGCGCCATTGCGCGCGCATCGCAGTGGAGCGCGCGCACCGATTACCTCGATGTGGCCGACGACGAAATCTGCCTGCTGGTGCAGGCCGAAACCGTGACCGCGCTGCAGAACCTGGAAGCGATCTGCGCGGTGGACGGCGTCGACGGCGTCTTCATCGGCCCGGCCGACCTGGCTGCCTCGATGGGCTACCGCGGCCGACCCGGCCATCCGGACGTGCAGGCCGCCATCGAAGGCGCGATGCGCACCATTATCGCTAGCGGCAAGGCCGCAGGCACGCTGACGTCTGACCCCGCGCTCGCGCGTCGCTACCTCGACCTGGGCTGCACCTTCGTCGCCGCGGGCGTGGACGTGATGCTGTATGCCAATGCCGCGCGCAAGCTTGCCACCTCGTTCCGTGAGCCGCAGGCAGACGCCGCTGTCGGCAAGCCTTCAGCCGCGTACTGACCGGACTTCTCTTCGCCTTATCGCCATGACCGTCGAGCTATCCACCCCAGACATCACCTTGCGCGCGATGCAGGGCATCGTCGGCGCCAACGCCTGTCGCAGCGGCGACGCCGACACGCAGTCCTACGTCACCGACTACCGCGGCATCTATCGCGGCCAGGCCCAGGTGGTGGTGCTGCCATCGTCGACGGAAGAAGTCAGCCGCGTGCTGCAGTGGTGCCATGCGCGGCGCGTGCCGGTGGTGCCGCAGGGCGGCAATACCTCATTGATGGGCGGCGCCGTGCCGGATGACAGCGGTACCGCCGTGGTCGTCAACCTGAGCCGCATGAACCGCGTGCTGGCCATCGACCCGGTCAACGACACCATGACCGTGCAGGCCGGCGTCACGCTGAGCGCGGCCCGCAGCGCCGCCGAGGCGGAGCAGCGGCTGTTTCCGCTGCGCATCGGCTCGGAAGGCTCGTGCCAGATCGGCGGCAACCTGTCGACCAATGCCGGCGGCACCGCGGTGCTGCGCTACGGCAATATGCGCGACCTGGTGCTGGGCCTCGAAGTGGTGCTGCCCGATGGCCGCATTTATTCGTCGCTGCGCGGCCTGCGCAAGGACAACACCGGCTACGACCTGAAGCAGCTGTTCGTCGGTGCGGAAGGCACGCTCGGCATCATTACCGGCGCCGTGCTCAAGCTGATGCCCCAGCCGCGCAGCAGCGCCGTGGCCTTCGTCGCGGTGCCGGATCCCGCCGCTGCCGTCGCGCTGCTCGGTGAGGCGAAGCGCCTGTCCGGCCAGGCCGTGACCGCGTTCGAACTGGTCTCCCGCCCGGCGCTGGACCTGGTGCTGGAATACCTCGGCAACGTCGCCTCGCCGCTGCAGGACCGGCACGACTGGATGGTGCTGGTCGAACTGACCTCCGGCAGCGATGCCGAAAGCCTCAACGCCACGCTGATGGAAATCCTCGAGTCCGGCTTCAGCCAGGGGCTGGTGCTGGACGCCGCGGTGGCCGCCAGCCTGTCTGACGCACAGACCTTCTGGCGCATCCGCGAAGAGATCTCCGACGCGCAGACCCGCACCGGCGGCAGCATCAAGTGCGATGTCTCGGTGCCGCTGTCGCGCATCGCCGCGTTCGTGGAAGAGGCGTCGGCCAGGGTGCTGGAGCTGGTGCCCGATGCCCGCATGGTGATGCAGATCGTGGTCGATGGCTTGTCGGATGCCTTCG
>JABFVP010000399.1 GCA_013362725.1 Cupriavidus sp. | reverse complement strand
CTGACCAGGTCCACGCCATAGGTCGTGGCCGCACCGAACGCCGCCAGCAGCAGGCCGCCGGCGGCCGGGCCGATCGCGCGCGCGATGTTGACGCCCAGCGCATTGAGCGCGACCGCGCGCTTGAGCTCCTGCTGCGGCACCAGTTCCGGCACGATCGATTGCCACGTCGGCCCCATCATTGCCGCGCCGATGCCGCCAAGGAAGGCCATGCCGATCAGGATCTCGATCGTCAGCGCCTGGCGCCAGGCCAGCACCGTCAGCGTGCCGCTGACCATGGCCAGTCCCACCTGCACCGCGATCAGGAAGCGCCGGCGGTCGAGGATGTCGGACAGCACGCCGGCCGGAATCGCCAGCAGGAACACCGGCAGCGTGGCCGCGGCCTGGATCGTGGCGACCGCGGCGGGAGAGGTGGACAGGTCGGTGGCCAGCCAGGCGCTGGCCACGTCGCGCATGAAGCTGCCGATATTGCCGAGGATGGTCGCGGCCCACAGCACCGCGAAGGTGGCCTGCGCCAGCGGCGCGAAGGTGCCGCCATTGGCGGGCGTGGGCGTGGGCGTGGGGCGCAGTGCTTGTTCAGCCATGCGGGTCACCGGTCCGTCCGCGCGGGCGGCGGCACGCGCCGGGCGCGTTCGCGCAGGTCATGCCAGGCCACCAGCAGGAAGCCGCCCACCAGCCCCAGGTGTTCGAAAAAGGCATTGGCCATCGCGAACCTGGCGTCCGGCGGCGCCTGCCAGAAGCGGTTGGCGACGAAGGTCGCGGCCAGCGTGAACGCCGCCAGCGCCAGGGCCCCCAGCCAGCGGTGCCAGCCCAGCAGGATCATGGCGCAGGCGCCCAGCTCCAGCACGATGGTCGCAATCGCCATCGGCACCGCCGGCGACAAGCCGAAGTGCTGCATCTCCGCGACCGCGCCGCCGAAGTCGGCCAGCTTGACCAGGCCGCCCTGCAGGTAGGCCGCGCACAGCAGCAGCAGCGCCAGCCAGCGCAGCCAGCGCGGCATGCGCAGTGTGGCTGTGCCGGAGGAATCCGGCGTCAGCGTGGTGGGTTCAGGCATGGCCGGTCTCCGGACGGGGGCGTTGGGAAAGCGGCTGGGATCAGAACGCCCAGCACGAGCAGCCGAGTGCGCCCCAGAAGGTGCTCTCGTCGGCGGTCGGCACGCTCGCGGTCCAGGCCCTGGCATGCGCGTGCCCGTGCACGCCGCAGCTGCTGGCGCAGCCGCACGCGGTATTCATCGCCAGCTTGCGGGCCTGCGGCCGCGGCTGGTAGCCGCCCACATGCCGCACCGGCGACCAGTCCGGCATCGGCGGCGGCAGCTGCGGCGCGAGCTTGCCGAAGTCGCCGTCGCCATAGACCACCTTGCCGCCGAGGATGGTCAGCACCGAGGCGATGTCCTGGATCTCGTCGCCCGGCACGCTGAAGTAATCCGCCGACAGCACCGCCAGGTCGGCGAGCTGCCCCACCTTGATCTGGCCCTTCTTGCCGACTTCGGACGAGAACCAGGTATTGGCCTCGGTCCACAGCCGCAGCGCGGTCTCGCGGTCGAGCAGGTTGGCCTGCGGGTACATCGGCATGCCGGCCACGGTCTTGCCGGTGGTCAGCCAGTACAGCGACACCCACGGGTTGTACGAGGCCACGCGCGTGGCATCGGTGCCGGCGCCGACCTTGACGCCTTTCTCCAGCATCTTCTTCACCGGCGGCGTGGCTTCGGCCGCGCGCGCGCCGTAGCGCTCGACGAAGTACTCGCCCTGGTACGCCATGCGGTGCTGCACGGCGATGCCGCCGCCCAGCGCGGCAATGCGGTCGATATTGCGGTCAGAGATGGTCTCGGCGTGGTCGAAGAACCAGTTCAGGCCGTCGAACGGGATCTCCTTGGCGACCTTCTCGTAGACGTCGAGCGCGCGCGAGATGGTCTGGTCATAGGTGGCATGCAGGCGCCACGGCCAGCGCTTTTCCGCCAGCAGGCGGATCACCGGCTCGAGGTCGGCTTCCATCGACGGCGGCATGTCGGGACGCTCGACGCGGAAGTCCTCGAAGTCGGCAGCGGTGTAGACCAGCATTTCGCCGGCGCCGTTGTGGCGGTAGAGGTCGTCGCCCTGGCCGGGCCGGACCTGTGAGGTCCAGGTCTTGAAGTCCTTGAGTTCTTCCTTCGGTTTCTGCGTGAACAGGTTGTACGCGAGCCGCACCGTCAGCTGGCCTTCCTTGTGCAGTTCCTCGATGATGCTGTAGTCCTCGGGGTAGTTCTGGTAGCCGCCGCCCGCATCGATCACGCCGGTGACGCCAAGCCGGTTCACCTCGCGCATGAAATGGCGGGTCGAGTTCTTCTGGTACTCGGGCGGAAGCTTGGGGCCCTTTGCCAGCGTCGCGTACAGGATGGTCGCGTTGGGCTTGGCCAGCAGCAGGCCGGTAGGGTTGCCGCGCGCATCGCGCACGATCTCGCCGCCCGGCGGGTTGGGCGTGTCCTTGGTGTAGCCCACGGCGCGCAGCGCGGCGCCGTTCAGGATGGCGCGGTCGTACAGGTGCAGGATGAACACCGGCGTATCGGGCGCCACGGCGTTCAACTCCTCGATGGTCGGCAGGCGCTTCTCGGCGAACTGGTGCTCGGTAAAGCCGCCCACCACGCGCACCCATTGCGGCGCGGGAGTACGCGCCACCTGGTCCTTCAGCATCCGCATCGCGTCGGCCAGCGAGCGTACGCCGTCCCAGCGCAGCTCCATGTTGTAGTTCAGGCCGCCGCGGATGATATGCATATGGCTGTCGATCAGCCCGGGAATGGCCCGCCGGCCATTCAGGTCGATCACCTTCGTCTGCGCCCCGGCCAGCTTCATGATGTCCTGGCGCGTGCCGACGCCGACAAAGCGTCCGTCGCGCACGGCCACGGCGTCGGCTTGCGGGTTGGACTTGTCGAGCGTGGCGAACTTGCCGTTGACGAGGATGAGGTCAGGAGTGTCTGGTGACATGGCGAAGATCTCCGAAGAGGCGGCCGCGCCGAGCGCTGCGGCCGAGGCGATGAATTGCCGGCGGGTAACTGACATAAGCTCAGGCGTTCAGGAAGGCGAGCAGGTCGGCATTGACCTGGTCGGCGTTGATCACGCACATGCCGTGCGAGGCACCGGGGTAGACCTTCAGCGTGGCGTCCTTCACGATCTCGGCCGACAGCCGCGCCGAGTTGCCGATGGGCACGATCTGGTCGTCGTCGCCGTGCAGGATCAGCGTCGGCACGTCGATCTTTTTCAGGTCCCCGGTGTAGTCCACCTCCGAGAACTCGCGGATGCAGGCGTACTGGCCGACGATGCCGCCGGCCATGCCCTGCGCCCAGAACGCGTCGATGGTGCCCTGCGAGACCTTGGCGCCGTCGCGGTTGAAGCCGAAGAACGGCACCGCCAGGTCCCGGTAGAACTGCGAGCGGTTGTCGGCGACGCCCTTGCGGATATCGTCGAACACCGCCATCGGCAGGCCGCCCGGGTAGGCCGCGGTCTTGAGCATCACCGGCGGCACCGCGCCGATCAGCACGGCCTTGGCGACGCGTTTGGTGCCGTGGCGGCCGATATAGTGCGCCACCTCGCCGCCGCCGGTGGAGTGGCCCACCAGCGTCGCATCCTGCAAGTCCAGTGCGTCCAGCAGCGCCGCCAGGTCGTCGGCATAGGTGTCCATGTCGTTGCCTTGCGCGGGCTGGTCCGAGCGGCCGTGGCCGCGGCGGTCATGGGCGATCACGCGGAAGCCCTGCTGCACCAGGAACAGCATCTGCGCGTCCCAGGCGTCGGCGTTGAGCGGCCAGCCGTGCGAGAACACGACCGGGCGGCCCGAGCCCCAGTCCTTGTAGAAGATCCGGGTACCGTCTTTGCTGGCAATAAAACTCATGGTTCACCTTTGCGATGGAGGAGGACGACAGCAGGCA
Organism: Cupriavidus sp.; assembly: GCA_013362725.1. Lineage (GTDB taxonomy): Bacteria > Pseudomonadota > Gammaproteobacteria > Burkholderiales > Burkholderiaceae > Cupriavidus. Next base: position 6,484 of record JABFVP010000399.1, on the reverse strand, counting down.
ACGAGATCGCCGCAGGCTCAGCGCGCCGGCACCGGCGCGATCGACTCGTGCGGCGTGGCAGTGCGTTGCGGCGCCTTGTGGACCATGGTGTAAGCGTAGTCGACGCCCATGCCATAGGCACCCGAATGCTCCTTGACCAGCTTCATCACGGCGTCATACGTGTCGCGATGGGCCCAGTCGCGCTGCCATTCCAGCAGCACCTGCTGCCAGGTCACCGGCACGGCGCCGGCCTGCACCATGCGCTGCATGGCGTAGTCGTGCGCCTCCTTGCTGGTGCCGCCCGAAGCATCGGCTACCATGTAGATCTCGTAGTTGCCTTCCAGCATCGCGCACAGCGCGAAGGTGGTGTTGCACACCTCGGTCCACAGGCCGGCGACGATCACCTTGTTGCGGCCGTTGGCCTTGAGCGCGTCGCGCACCTTCTGGTCGTCCCACGAGTTCATCGAGGTGCGCTCCAGGGTCTTCTGCTCCGGGAACACATCGAGCAGTTCCGGATAGGTGAAGCCCGAGAACGACTCGCTCTCGACGGTGGTGATGGTCGTCGGGATATTGAAGATCCTGGCGGCCTTGGCCAGGCCGACCACGTTGTTCTTCATGGCCTGCCGGTCCATCGACTGCACGCCGAAGGCCATCTGCGGCTGGTGGTCGATGATGATCAGCTGGCTGTTCTGCGGGGTGAGGACTTCGAGCTTCGGGTTGGACATGGGGTCGTTCCTTGGGAGCAGGGTTGAGCCCGGTGCGGTCCTTGCTTCAACGCAAGGTCGTCACGCGGAAGGGGGCGGAGCAGCGGCCGTTGGTCGCGTGGCCGCGGCGCTGCCGTAGGGAAGACTAGTCGGTGTGTGCGCGAACGCAAATCGTATGTTGGTATTACCCGGCGACCGCGCCGGCGGCGCCCGGTCGAGGTGCCAGGCGGGCGCCGCGGCGGTGCGTGGCCGCCGCACGCCGTCGCGGTACGCCCCGCGACTAACACCATGGTATGGGTGCCCGTTGCATCACTGCCGTGATTCCATCCCGGTCCTTGCGATGACATGCCCGCTGGTTATAATCCGCAACACCTTTCCGAGCGCACTGGAGATCTGACCGTGACATCACCGAGCCTGGAGCCAGCCGACACCAGTGCGAACGATGACGCGACGGTGCTGGTGGTAGACGACGATGCCGCGCTGCGCCGCGCGCTGGGCAACTTGTGCCGCTCGGTCGGCCTGAACGTGGCGCTGTTCGCCTCGGCCGCCGAACTGCTGGCAACGTCCTTGCCCGATACGCCATGCTGCCTGCTGCTCGATGTCAGGCTGCGCGGGCAGAGCGGACTTGACCTGCAGGCGCGGCTGGGCCAGCTGGGCATCCACATCCCCATCATCTTCATGACCGGCTACGGCGATATCGCCATGACGGTCGCGGCCATGAAGGCCGGTGCCGAAGACTTCATGCCCAAGCCGTTCCGCGACCAGGACTTGCTCGACGCGGTCGCCGCCGCGCTGGAGAAAGACCGGCTGCGGCGCGAGGGTCTGCGCCAGCTCGAGGCTTTGCGCGCCTGCTACCAGTCGCTGACGCCGCGCGAAGGCGAGGTCATGGGCCTGGCGGTGGCGGGACTGCTCAACAAGCAGATCGCCGCGCAGATCGGCATCAGCGAGGTGACGGTGAAGATCCACCGCGGCCAGGCCATGCGCAAGATGAAGGCGCGCACCTTTGCCGAGCTGGTGCTGATGGCGCAGCGGTTGGGCCTGTGCGAGGTCGGCGGCTGAATGCGCCGTGGCGCGCCGAGCCTCCAACTATTGCTGCCCCATGAAGCCTGGCATTCCGCCGCAGCAAAGCGCCGCAGCGGCCTTTGACGAGGCCTGGCTGGCGCGGGCCGCGCAGACCGTGCTGCACGTGTCGGACGGCATCGACTACCTGCAACTGTCCGACCCCGACACCGGGTTGCGCTGCTTCGCCAGGAGTGCGCCGCTGGCCGGCAGTGCGCCACTGCAGGACGAAGCCCGGCTGGCCGGGCGCTTGCAGGCGGACTGGGCCGCGGTGCCGGCGGCCACGCTGCGCACCGCAGAACGCATGGTGGTGGTGTATGGCGGCGCGCCCGCATCGACCCTCGCCGCGACGCTTGGGGATGCCCCGGTCCCGGTCGCGCGCTTCCTGGAGCTTGCCATCGGCAGCGCGCGAGCGCTGGCGGGCGCGCATGCGCACGGCCTGCTGCATGGCGATATCCGGCCACACAACCTGCTCGTCGAAGATAGCGCCGATGCCGGCGCCAACGACAGTGCCGGCGTGCGCCTGACCGGCTTCGACCATGCCACCGCGCTGGACGCCATGCCGCCCGTGGTGCCGCGCCCCGGCCCCGCCTCGTGGCCATACCAGGCGCCCGAAGTCGCCCGCGCCGACCAGACGCGCACCAGCGCCCGTTCTGACCTGTATTCGCTAGGCGTCGCCTTCTACCGGATGCTGACCGGCACGCTGCCGTTCACCGCCGATTCGCCCGCGGCGTGGCAGCACGCCCATCTCGCCGTCGAACCCGTGCCGCCGCACGTGCGCGCGCCTGGGATCGCGCCGTTGCTGGGGGCGATCGTGCTCAGGCTGCTGGCCAAGGACCCCGCTGACCGCTATGCCGGCGCCATGTCGCTGCTCGCCGACCTGCTGCGCTGCCAGGCGGACTGGCGCGAACGCGGCGAGATCGCGCCGTTCAGGCTCGATGCCGCCGGCGCGACCTCGACGCTGAACGTGTCCGGCGAGCTCTTCGGCCGCGCGCGCGAAACCGCGCAGCTTGCCGACGCGCTGGCGCGCGTGCGCCACAGCGGCCAGTCCGAGCTGGTGCTGATCGCCGGCGCCGCCGGCAGCGGCAAGTCGGCGCTGGCGGCGTGGCTGTCGTGCCAGGCAGGGCAGCACGGCATGCCCTTTGCCAGCGGCAAGAGCGACCAGTTGCAGCTCGACATTCCGTACGCCCCGGTTGCGCAGATGATCCGCGCGCTGACGCTGCCGCTGCTGGGCGAGCCGGAAGCCGCGCTGGCGCCGGTGCGCAAGCGCTGGCTGCGCGCGCTCGCGGGGCAGGGCCGGGCCATTGCCGTGCTGGTGCCCGAGGCCGAGCACGTGCTGGGACGCACCGCGCCGCTGGCCGAGGTGCCGGCCCAGCAGGCGCAGGCGCGCGCGCAGCAGGCCATCCTTGCCACCTTCGCCACCTTTGCCGATCAGGGCGCGCCGCTGGTGCTGTGCTTCGATGACCTGCAATGGGCCGATGCGTCGACCATCGCGCTGCTCGAAGCCTTCACCGCGCAGCGCCCGGGCAACCTGCTGCTGATCGCCGCCTATCGCGACCACGGCAACGATGTCGAGCAGCGCTTTTCGTGGCTGCTGCACGCCAGCCGCGCCGGCGCGCTGCCGGTCACGCGCATCGCCGTGCGGCCGCTGGCCGTGCCGGAGTTGACCGAACTGGTGGCGGCCGCGCTCAACGAGCCGGCGCCGCGCGTGCAAGCGCTGGCGCAACTGGTGCATGAGAAGACCGGCGGCAATCCCTTCTTCTCGTACCAGCTGTTGCGCACGCTGGTCGACGACGGCGTGCTGGCCTACCGCGACGACCGCGCCGGCTGGCACTGGGACGAGGCCGATGCCGGGCAGCATCGCTACACCGACAGCGTGACCGACCTGATGACGCGCCGCTTCGCACGGCTGCCGCAGCAGGGGACGGAGCTGCTCCGGCAGCTGGCGTGCGTGGGCATACGCTGCGAGCAAAGCCTGCTCGCGTGTGTGGCGCAACTCGATGCGGCGCAGCTCGGCGAGCGGCTGCGCCCCTTTGTCGATGCCGGCCTGCTGGTACGGACCGAAGACGGCTATGCATTCCAGCACGACCGCGTGCTGGAAGCCGCGTACGCCATGATCGCGCCGCGCGAGCGCCCGGCCGCGCACGCGCGCATCGCGGCCATCATGATCGAGCACTGGCAGGCCGACCAGGCCGCGCATGCCTTCGAGATCGGCAACCAGATCGAACGCGCGGCCGGCCATCCGCTGCCCGAGCCGCAGCGCGTGGCCTTCGTGCAGGTGCTGCTGGTGGCCGCCAGGCGCGCCCGGCGCAGCGCGGCGATAGCGCAGGCGACGCGCTACACCGACGCCGCATTCGCGCTGATGCAGCCGTCGTGGTGGACCACGCACTGCGCGCTGGCCTACGCCGCCAGCGTGCTTCACTGCGAATGCCTGCTGGCGCAGGCGCGGCTGGAGCCGGCCTCGCAGGAGATCGACGCGCTGCTGGCGCGCGACCTGCCGCCGCTGGACAAGGCCGCCGTGCACCGGCTCAAGGCCAGCCTGCAGACCGTGCGTTCCGACTACGAGGGCGCGATCAACGCCGCGCTGTCGGGGCTGGCGCTGCTCGATATCCACCTGGAGCGCGGGCCCGGCCCGGCGCGCATGCGCGAGGCCTATGACACGGTGAAGCAGGCGCTGGGCGGGCGCGCCATCGACAGCCTGGGCCGGTTGCCGGCGACCGAAGACCACCGCATCCAGACCATCATGGGGCTGCTGTCGACGCTGATCTCGTCGCTGTTCGTGCGCGACGGCATCAGCTTCCTGCACGTGGCCAAGATGGTGGAGCTGACGCTGGAACACGGCGCCACCGCGGAATCGCCATACGGGCTGTCGTGGTTCGGCGTCTTTATCGCCAGCCTGTACGAGGAATACGAGGACGGACTGGCCTACGGGCTGGCGGCGATGGAGCTGGCCGACCGCCATGGCTACGAGGCCGAGCGCATCGCCACGCTGGTGGCGGTCGACCAGGTCAGTGCCTGGACCCGGCCGCTGTCGTACGCGCTGGCGCATGCGCAGCGCGCGGTCACGCTGGGGCGCGCGTCGGGCGATATCGGCATGGCCTGCTATGCCTGCAACCATATCGCGTCCGACCTGCTCGCCATGGGCGAGCACCTGCGGCTGGTGGAGGAAGAGATCGGCCGCGGGCTGGCGCTGACGCGGCTGGTGCAGTACCGGGATATCGAGCTGATCCTGTATTCGCAGCACCACTTCCTGCACCGGCTGCGCAGCGGCGACGAAGCCGCACCGCAGGCAGAGGCCGCGCACCAGATGAGCGCGGCGCAGCGGCTGGCGCGCGCCAACTCGCTGCCGACCCGGTTCTGGATCTGGCTCTACGACGGCATGGCGGCGGTGTTCCGGCAGGAATGGGACCACGCCTTGCGCAGCCTGCGCGAGGCGCAGGCGCTGATCTGGTCGGCGCCGGCCCATATCAACGTCGCGGATTGCCGGCTGTATCTGGCCCTTGCGCTGTCGCACGCGACGGCCGGCGCGGCGTCGGACCGTGTCATGACCGAGGTGGCCGCGCAGCGCGACTGCTTTGCCCACTGGGCGGCGCTGAACCCGCTGACCTTCCGCGGCAAGCTGGCGCTGGTCGATGCGGAGCTGGCGCGCTTGCGCGGCGATCCGCTGCAGGCGCTGGCCGGCTACGAGCAGGCGGCGGGAGCCGCCGCCGCGGCCGGGTTCGTTCATGAGGCGGCGCTCGCGCACGAGCTGGCCGCCATGCTGTGCGAAGCGCGCGGCCTGCCGACCGCGGCCGCGCAGCACTGGCGCCTGGCCCATGCCGGCTACCGCCGCTGGGGCGCCGACCACAAGGCGATGCTGCTGGAGGCGCGCCATCCGCAACGCGACGTGGCGGGGCACGACCACGGCGGCGCCGACGGCAAGCTCGGCGCGCAGCGCTGGGAGCTCGGCATGAAGGCGGCCAGGGCGATGTCCAGCGAGATCGTGATGGACCGGCTGATCGAGACGCTGATGACTCATGTGGTGGTCCATGCCGGCGCGCAGTACGGCTTGCTGCTGCGGATGCGCGGCGAGCAGCCCATGATCGAGGCCTCGGCGCGCGTGCTCGACGGCAAGGTGGCGGTGACGCTCGGCAGCGCGGTGCCGAGCGAGCAGGCGCTGCCGCTGGCGGTGCTCAACAGCGTGCTGCGCACCCGGCAGACGCTGGCGCTGGACGACGCCATCGCCGACGCGCCGTCGATCCGCACCAGGGGCGCGATTGCCGGCGGCCCGCGCTCGGTGCTGTGCCTGCCGCTGCCGCGGGGCGGCAGCCTGGTCGGCGTGCTCTACCTGGAAAACAGCCTGGCGCCGGCGGTGTTCGACGCGACCCGGATCGCCGAACTCGAGGTGCTGGCGCCGCAGGTGGCGATCTCGCTCGAGACCGCGCGCCTGTACCAGCAGCTGATCGACGAGAGCAACCGGCGCGTCGCCGCCGAGAGGCGGCTGCGCAGCGCCAGTTCGGCACTGGCGCGCACCTCGCACCTGACCGTGATGGGCGGCCTGGCCGCCTCGATCGCGCATGAAGTGAACCAGCCGCTGACCGCCATTGTCGCCACCGTCGACGCCAGTCTGCGCTGGCTGAACCGGCCCAGCCCGGAGCTGGCCGAGGCGCTCGACGGCTTTACCGATATCAAGCAGTACGCGCTGCGCGCCGCCGATATCATTCGTGCGCTGCGGGCGCTGGCCCGGCAGGTGCCGGCGGTGC
>JABFVP010000277.1 GCA_013362725.1 Cupriavidus sp. | reverse complement strand
AAGTGCGTCGGTATGCCGGCGCCTGCCCTCTCCCCCGGCCCCTCTCCCGCCAGCCAGCGGGAGAGGGGAGCAAACAAACAACATCACTCCAACCCGGAGGAGACATCATGAAACGACTGATCGGCATCGCCATGTCGCTGGCCGTGCTGGCCACTGCGGTATGGGCCTTCGCGCCGCGTCCGCTGCCGCCGTTCCCGGCCACCGCGCTACGCCCCGAAAGCCTGCAAGTCAACGGCATCGCCCGCGCCGGCGAGCGCCTGGTCGCCGTCGGCGAGCGCGGCAAGATCCTGTTCAGCGATGACCTGGGGCACAGCTGGCGCCCGGCGGCGGTGGACAAGCCGCAAGGCGCCACGCTGACGCAGGTGGCCTTTGCCGACAGCCGGCGCGGTATCGCGGTCGGCCACAGCGGCCAGATCCTGCGCACCGAAGACGGCGGCGCGCACTGGCAGCAGGTCGCATTCGATCCGGAATCGTCGGATCCGCTGCTGGGTGCGCTGGCGCAGGCCAGCGGGCCGTGGTTCGCGGTGGGCAGCTTCGGCCGTTTCCTGGTGTCGCGCGACCAGGGCCGGCATTGGGAAGAGGCCGGCGCCAAGGCCATGCAGGACCGCCACCTCAACGCCATCGCCAGCGACGGGCAGGGGCGGCTGATGCTGGTCGGCGAGGCCGGGCTGGTGCTGCGCTCGACCGACGGCGGCAGCCAGTGGGAGCCGGTCAAGACCCCTTATGAAGGCTCGCTGTACGGCGTGCTGCCGCTGCGCGACGGTGCCTGGCTGGCCTACGGCATGCGCGGCAACGCCCTGCGCAGCGAAGACTTCGGGGCCACCTGGCGCGCGGCGCAGACCGGCCTCAGGACCTCGTTCTTCGGCGGCGCCGAGCTTGCCGACGGCCGCATCGTGCTGGCCGGGCAGGGCGGCGTGCTGGTGATGTCCGCCGACGGCGGGCGCCGCTTCACCACGCTGCCGGCGGGCAGCCCGCAGACCCTGGCAGCACTGGCCGTCACCGGCAAGGACACGCTGGCGCTCGGCGGCAACGGCGGCCTGGCCGGTGCCACGCTCGCCGCCAATCCCTGAACCCGACCGACCGGACGCGAGAACCGACATGACCCGCCCCCAATCCCCCGGCCGCCTGGGCCGCTTCGTCGATGCCTGCGCCGGCGTGCTGATGCGCCGGCGCCGCCTGCTGCTGTTGCTGTGCCTGGCCGTGACCGTGGCGCTGGGCTTTTCCGCCACGCGCCTGCGGCTCGATCCCGGCTTCAACAAGATGATCCCGCTGCAGCACCCTTACATGCAGGTGTTCACCAAGTACGCCAGCACCTTCTCCGGTGCCAACACCGTGCTGGTGAGCCTGCGCTGGAAGGGCGACGGCGACATCTACAACGCCGCCTTCATGGACAAGCTGCGCCACGCCACCGATGAAGTGTTCTTCATCCCCGGCGTGGACCGTTCGCGCGTGTTCTCGCTGTTCACGCCCAACGTGCGCTACACCGAGGTCACCGAAGCCGGCTTCCGCGGCGATGTGGTGGTGCCGGGCCGCTTTTCCGGCGCGCCGGACGAGCTCGACAAGGTGCGGCGCAACGTGGCCCGCTCCGGGCAGATCGGCCGGCTGGTCAGCAATGACCTGAAGTCCGCGCTGATCCGCGCGGAACTGCGCGAGACCGACCCGGCCACCGGCAAGACCATCGACTACGGCTCGGTGGCGCGCCAGCTCGAGAAAATCCGCGCGCAGTTCGGCGGCACCGACGTCGAAGTCAATATCGTCGGCTTCGCCAAGCTGGTGGGCGATGTCGAAGCCGGCATCGCCGGCGTGATGGGCTTCTTCGCGCTGGCCTTTGCCGTTACCGCGCTGCTGCTGTGGCTGTATACGCGCTCGCTGCGCATCACCGCGCTGGCGCTGGTGGTGGCGCTGCTGCCGGTGGCCTGGCTGCTGGGGCTGCTGCCGTTGCTCGGCTACGGCATCGACCCGATGTCGATCCTGGTGCCGTTCCTGATCTTCTCGATCGGGGTCTCGCACGCGGTGCAGATGACCAATGCCTGGAAGCAGGAGGTGGCGCAGGGGCATGGCCCGCTCGACAGCGCCAGCGCGGCCTTCCGCAAGCTGTTCATTCCCGGCACCGTGGCGCTGCTGACCAATGCGCTGGGTTTCATGGTGATCATGCGCATCGAGATCGATATCGTGCGCGAACTCGGCATCACCGCCTGCCTGGGTGTGCTGCTGATGATCGTGACCAACAAGGTGTTCCTGCCGATTTTGCTGTCGTACACGCGGCTGGAGCCGTCGGCCCTGGCGCGGGCCACGCGCGCATCGCACGCAAAGGGCCAGGGCGGCCTGTGGCACAAGTTCGGCGCGCTGGCGCGGCCGGCGCCCGCGCTGGGCGTGTTCGTCGCGGCGCTGGCGCTGCTGGCCTACGGCGCGATCGAGTCGCGCGGCCTGAAGATTGGCGATGTCGGCACCGGCGCGCCCGAGCTGCGCGCGGATTCGCGCTATAACCGCGACAGCGCCAGCATCGTCAGCCAGTACAACATCGGCTCGGACGCGCTCACCGTGGTGGTCGAGCCCACCGGCTTCGACGACGGCTGCCTGCACTACCCGGTGATGAGCGCGGTGGAGCGCTTCGAGATGCATATGCGCGGCGTGTCCGGCGTGCAGTCGGTGGTCAGCGTGTCGTCGCTGGCCAAGGTGGTGATCGGCGCCTACAACGAGGGCAACCCGCGCTGGGAGGCGCTGCCGCGCAACAGCGCCGGCCTGAGCCAGGGCGCCAAGGCCTTCGACCCCGACAACGGCATGAATACGTCGAACTGCCAGGCGATCCAGGTGCTGATCTACACCGCCAACCACGAAGGCGCGACCATCGCCCACATCATCCGCGAGATCCGCCGCTTCGATGCCAGCGACAAGACTTCCAACGTGGCCTTCCGCCTGGCGGGCGGCAATATCGGCGTGATGGCGGCGACCAACGAGGCGGTGGAAGAGGCCGAGGTGGCGATGCTGCTGGCGATCTTCGGCGCGATCACGCTGCTGTGCCTGCTGACCTTCCGCTCGTGGCGCGCGGTGCTGTGCATCATCGTGCCGCTGACGCTGGTGTCGGTGCTGTGCAATGCGCTGATGGCGCGCCTGGGCATCGGCCTGAAGGTGTCGACGCTGCCGGTGATCACGCTGGGCGTGGGCGTCGGCGTGGACTACGGCATCTACCTGTACGAGCGCATCCAGCACCAGATCCGCGAAGAAGGGCAGGCGCTGCCGCAGGCCTTTGCCGAGGCCATGCGCCAGCGCGGCTCGGCGGCGCTGTTCACGGCGCTGACGATGTGCATCGGCGTGGGCACATGGGCCTTTGCCGCGCTCAAGTTCCAGGCCGACATGGGCATCCTGCTGGCGTTCATGTTCCTGGTGAACCTGTTCGGCGCGGTGTCGCTCCTGCCGGCGCTGGCGGCGTGGCTGGGCGTGGAGCAGGAAGAGCGGGCCCGCGCCCGCAGTGCGGCCGCCAGGCCCGCCGGCGCCGCCATCGGTGGCGACAGTGCGCCGGTCACGCATGGGCACCTGAAATCCGACACCGCCTGAGCACTGCAACCGGAGAGACTGCATGCCCGAGATCCTGGATTCCGCCGCGCCGGCCTTCACGCCGCTCCGCCTCGGCCCGCTGACGCTGCGCAACCGCTTTATCAAGGCCGGCGCGAATGAAGGCATGACGCCGCAAGGCCTGCCGACCCGGGCGCTGGTCGAGCACCATCGCGCCATGGCCGCGGGCGGCGTGGGCATGACCACGGTAGCCTACGCGGCGGTCGCCGACGACGGGCTGACCTTCGCGCACCAGCTCAGCATGCGCGCGGAGCAGGTGCCGCACTTGCGCGTGCTGACCGACGCGGTCCACCGCGAAGGCGCGGCGGCCTGCCTGCAGATCACGCACGCGGGCTCGTTCACCACCATGCGCCACGGCGGCAGCCGGGCGCCGGGCAGTGCCTCGTCGGGCCTCAATGCCTTCGGCATGATGCACGGCGTGTATTTCCAGCGCGCCATGCAAGCGCCGGACATGGAGCGCGTGGCCGGCCAGTTTGCCGCGGCGGCGCGGCTGGCGCGCGACGCCGGCTTCGACGCGGTCGAAATCCACATGGGCCACGGCTACCTGCTCAACCAGTTCCTGTCGCCGCTGAGCACCCGGCGGCGCGATGCCTTCGGCGGCACCGTGGAGAACCGGACCCGCTTTCCGGCCGCGGTGCTGCGCCGGGTGAAAGACGCGGTCGGCGCAGACCTCGCGGTGTGCTGCAAGCTCAGCGTCAGCGACGGCGTGCCGGGCGGCAACCAGCCCGCGGATTCCGCCGTGACCGCGCGCCTGCTGGAGGCCGAGGGCGCCGACCTGCTGACGCTCAGCGGCGGGCGCAACGTGGAAAGCCCGTGGGCGCTGTTCGGCAGCCCGATGCCGACCGCGCAGATGAAGGCTGCCGCGCCGACCGCGCTGGCGCGCTTCGGCATCGCCATGCTGGAACGCAGCACGCCGCGCGACCTGGCCTTCCGCGAACTCTATTTTCTCGAAGCCTCGCGCGTGGTGCGCCAGGCGGTGCGGATGCCGCTGGCCTATATCGGCGGCGTCAAGTCGCTCGACAACGTGGCGCAGCTGATGACAGAGGGCTTCGACTGCATCGCGCTGGCGCGCGCGCTGATCCACGATCCTGCGCTGGTGGCCAACTGGCGCAGCGGCGCAGTGCGGCACTCAGCCTGCGACAGCTGCAACGGCTGCGTCGCGCGCATCTACGATCCCGCCGGCGTCAGCTGCGTGCATGGCCCGGGCAACGACCCGGCGCTGACCCGCATGGTTGCGCTGCAGTAGTCCGATGGGACGATGAGGGGCGGGCCGGACGCCCCTATCTTGAAGGTCCCACGGGATTTTCAAGGAGACAGACGCCATGAGCGTACAAGGCTACAAGATCGAATCGCGCCCGCCCGAGGCCCGCTACGCGCGCGGCTGGCATTGCCTGGGCCTGGCCGACAGCTACCGCGACGGCAAGCCGCACACGCTGGACATCTTCGGCAGGCGGCTGGCGGCATTTGCCGACTCGACCGGCGCGATTCGCGTGATCGACGGCCATTGTCCGCACATGGGCGCCGACCTCAGCACCGGCACCGTGCAGGGCGACAACCTGGTATGCCCGTTCCACGGCTGGCAGTGGGGCGGCGACGGCGGCTGCAAGTCCATCCCCTACTGCAAGCGGGTGCCGCCCAAGGCGCGCATCGGCGCCTGGGAGACCTGCGAGCAGAACCGCCTGCTGTTTATCTGGCACGATCCCGAAGGCCGGCCGGCCCCCCCGGAAGTGGCGATCCCGCGCATCGATGCCTGCTACTCTGACGCGTGGTCCGACTGGGCCATCGACGAGATGGTGATCCGCACCAACTGCCGCGAACTGGTCGACAACATCTCCGACATGGCGCATTTCGGCACCGTCCATGGCGCGCCGGTGGATTACTTTGCCAACCTGTTTGAAGGCCACAAGGCCACGCAGCTGATGATCGGGCGCAGCGCCCGGCTCTCCGGCGACTCGCAGCTGACCGCGCTGTCCACGTATTTCGGTCCGGCCTACCACATCACCGACATGAGCGGCCGCATGGGCGATCAGGAAATCCATTCGGTGCTGCTGAACTGCCATGTGCCGATCGACCTGAACAGCTTCGTGCTGCGCTACGGCGTGCTGGTCAAGAAGGTGCCCGGGCTGTCCGACGAACAGAACCGTGCCATGGCGCAAGCCTATGTCGACCAGGCCCGCGCCGCGTTTTACGAGGACGTGGCGATCTGGGACAACAAGATCCGCATCGACAACCCGTTGCTGTGCGAAGGCGACGGACCGATGTACCAGATGCGCGACTGGTACCAGCAGTTCTATACCGACGTCGAGCAGGTGCGCCCGTCCAGCGTGGCACGGCGCGTGGTCGAGATGAACCCGGGCAACATCGAGCCGCCGGTGCTGCGCCACGTGTTCGAGGACTGACCATGAGAACCGTGGTCATTACCGGAGCCGCTTCCGGCATGGGCGCGGCCGTGCGCCGGCGCATGCTGGCCGACGGCTGCCGCGTGATCGGGGTCGACCTGCGTGACGCCGACATCCTGGCCGATCTTTCCACCGAAGCAGGCCGCGCCGCGGCAATCGATGCCGTGCTGTCGCAGTCGGGCGGCCGCATCGACCAGCTGGTCTGCTGCGCCGGCCTGGGTCCGCATGTCGATCCGGCCACGCTGGTGGCGTCGGTCAACTACTTCGGCGTGGTGGCGTTGCTGGACGGCCTGTTCGACGCGCTGCGCGAGGGCACGCAGCCGTGCGCCGTGGTGGTGTCTTCCAACTCGGCGACGCTGCAGTCATGGGACGGCAGTCCGCTGCGCGATGCCTACCTCGCGAATGACGAGGCGGGCGTGCTGGCCATGCTGGCCGCTGCCGCGCAAACCGAAGCCACGCGCGACCAGGCCGGGTACATTGCCTACGCCAGCTCCAAGCATGCGGTGACCGCCGCCGCGCGGCAACGCGCGGTGGCGTGGGGAAGGGCTGGGGTGCGGCTCAATGTGGAGGCGCCAGGCGCGGTGGAAACGCCGCTGCTGCAAGCCGGCCTGGAGGATCCCCGCTATGGAGACGCCATCCGCGATTTCCTGCCGCCGCTGGGCCGCCGTGCGCAGCCTGAGGAGGTGGCCGCGCTGATCGCCTTCCTGTGCGGGCCGCAAGCGGCCTACATGCACGGCAATGTGGTGTTCATCGACGGCGGCCTCGATGCCGTGCAGCGTCCGCTGACGTTCTGAGCCGCGAATCCGGTCTCTGCTCTGCCGATGGTTTGCTCCCCTCTCCCGCTTGCGGGAGAGGGGAGCAAACCATCGCCCACACTCTAACGCAAATCAAACGCGACGTTGTCGATCTCACCGGTAAAGCCATAGTCCCGCGGGTATGCCCCCACAGGCGACTGGCTGTCAGTCCCAACGTCGAACGGCTCGCTGATCGAGAACAGCGCCGGTACTGTCCGCTCGACGCGCGCCTGGCCCGCGGGGCGGCCATTGACCAGCAGCGTTGCCATGCCGCCCTTGCCGCGACCTTTGCCGTCATAGGCAAAGTCCAGGCGAACCTCAGCGTCCCCCGCGGGCAGGCGCACTGCGCTGGTCAGCGTCGTGCGCTTGCCGGCGAACACATAGGTGTACACGGGCTGCCCGCGCTCGTTCACATACAGTGCCCAGCCTGAACCGGAACCGCCCTGTGCCGCGAGCACGCCTTGTGCGCCAGATGACGGCGCACGCAGACGCGCCGTGATGGTGTAGGACCTGTTCTTGAGGTTGGGCGCACTGGCTTCATTGATACCGAACGCGCCGGGGTAGTAGACCAAGCGGTTGCGTCCTGCGGTCAGGCTCGGGCGCAACTGCGCCTGTCCGGCATCGTTGGTCAGTGACAGGCGCTCGGCGAAGCGGTCGTCCAGCGGCAGGACCTTGTTGCGTGCCGCTTCCTGCCCGAACTGCCGCTGCAACTGCCGCAGCCTGGCGGGATGCTGCGTGGCAAGGTCATGCGCCTGCGTGAAATCCTTGTCGAGGTGATAGAGCTCCCACTGCTCGGTACCCAGCGCGCTCCGGCCCCTGGCCATGACGTTCCACGGCATGTGCGCCGGCCGGGTCGATGCGATCCAGCCATCCTGGTAGATCGCGCGGTTGCCGACCATCTCGAAATACTGGGTGCGGCGGCGTAGCGAGGCAGCAGGGCCTTCAGGGGCATCGAAGGTGTAGAGCAGGCTCTGTCCATCCACGGGTTGCTGGGCGACACCGTTGACCTGCTTCGGCACGGGAATCCGCGCGGCTTCCAGGATGGTCGGCATCAGGTCGCTGACATAGGTGAACTGGGCGCGCAGTCCCCCTGGCGAGCGAATCCGAGCCGGCCAGCTGATCACCATCGGATTGCGGGTCCCGCCAAGGTGGGAGGCCACCTGCTTCATCCACTGGAAGGGCGTATTCATGGCCCATGCCCACGGCGCGGCGTAGTGGGGCAGGGAGGCCGGACCGCCGATTTCGTCGAGGCGCCCGGCAACGGCGGCGGCATCCTCGGCGACGCCGTTGAAGCTGTCGATCTCGTGGAAGTGGCCATGCAGGCCGCCTTCGGCGCTGGCGCCGTTGTCGCCGACGATGTAGATGAAAAGCGTGTTGTCGAACTGCCCCATGCGTTGCAGGGAGGCGGCCAGGCGTCCGACCTGGGCATCGGTATGGGCCAGGAAGCCCGCATACGTTTCCATCAGGCGTGCCGCGACTTTTCTTTCATCGGGGGAAAGGCCGTCCCACGCGGGCAACTCCTTCGGCCGTGGTGTCAGCACGGCATCGGCGGGCACCACGCCTTGCGCTTTCTGCCGCGCGAAGATCTCTTCACGCACCTGGTCCCAGCCCTGGTCGAAGCGTCCCTTGAAGCGATCGATCCATGGCCTGGGCACTTGCAGCGGCGCGTGCGTGCCGCCAGGCGCCCAGTACACGAAGAAGGGCTTGTCCGGCGCGACCGATTTCTGCTGTTGCATCCAGGCGATGGCGTGATCGGCCAGGTCCTCGGTCAGGTGGTAGCCGGGCTTGTCCGGCCGGCGTGCCGGTGCGGTGTTGTTCACCAGCGCGGGCTCGTACTGGTCGGTCTCGCCGCCGAGGAAGCCGTAGAAGCGCTCGAAGCCCTGCCCGGTGGGCCAGTGGTCGAACGGCCCGTTGAAGGACGACTCCCACACCGGAGTGTTGTGCCACTTGCCCCATGCCGAGGTGGCGTAGCCGTGCTGGCGCAGGATCTCCGCGACGCTGGCGGCGCTCTTGGGAATGAGGCCAAGATAGCCGTCGTACGGCGTGCTCAGCTCGCTGACCACGCCCCAGCTGACCGCGTGCGGATTGCGGCCGGTCAGTAGCGCGGCGCGCGTGGGGGAACACATGGCCGTGGTGTGGAAGCGGTTGTAGCGCAGGCCGCGGCTGGCAAGGGCATCGAGTGCCGGCGTGGGGACCAGGCCGCCGAAGGTGCCGGCGGCGCCGAAGCCGACATCGTCAAGCAATACCACTACCACGTTCGGCGCACCCGCCGGGGCCTTTTGCCACCGGCGCACCGGCGCGGTCGAGTCCTTGAAGGTGTGGCCGATGATGCCGGGGGTCGTCTTGATGTCGGGAAGCGGCAGGGTCAGCCCGCTGGCATCCGGCACGGTGCCGCCGTGTGCCGGTACGGTCACGGTCGAGTAGAGCAAGGCAAGGCAGGCAAGGGCGCCGGCCTTCAGCCGGGAAGGGGCTGGTGGACGCATTGACGGAATCTCCAGGCGAGGTTGTGCCGGGAGACGATAGGCGGGGGCGGCGTCGGCGCACCACCTCGGAATGGAGTAGACGGCCCCTGCCGACATGGACGATGCGGGGCGAGGTGAACGGGGCGGCGAGAAGGGATGAGGGGCGGGCATGCCGGCATGCCTTCGGGTGAACGCCAATAGCGCGCGCCACGGCGGGCGTGGAACAATCCCGCCGGCAAATTTTTCACCTGGACACGAGAGGGACAAGTTGATGGCGACTACCGCGCACTTGGTCGAGCCGTCAATCTATGCTTTGGCGGGCTTTTCCGTAGCACAGTATGGTGAACTGCTCGACGCCATCTATCGCGGGCCGCTCGAGCAAGCTCCCTGGTCCAGCGCGCTCGAGTCCGTACGTGTGCTGCTCAACGCCTGCTCGGCGACCCTGGTCCTGCGCCCGCCTACGTTCGACCGCCCCGGCTCGATGTTCAACATGCCGCCGCGGGACACCTACCGGCGGCAAGGCGTGACGTACAACAGCTATTACCACTCGCTGGACCCGTTTGTCGACCTGCCGCCGGGCACGGTGACCACGGTGGACAGGTTCGTCGGCGCCGAGGCATGGTGCCGCAGCCCCATCTACCAGGAACTGCTCAAGGACCTGGACATGCGCTATGTGCTCGGCGCGGATATCCAGACCGCCGACGGCGTGGTGTGCCGCTTCCGCCTGTGCCGCGGCCATGACGCGCACGACTTCTCGGAGAAGGACCAGGCCGCCTGCCTGGCGCTGCTGCCGCATATCAAGCGCGCGGTCGACCTGTATTCCCGCATCGACGTGGCCGAGTCCGAGCGCGGCCTTTACGAGTATGCGGTAGACCGCATGCTGATCGGCATGGTCGTGCTGGACGACCAGGGCATGGTGCTCAAGGCCAATGCGGCCGCGCGCACGCTGCTGGGCGAGAACGACGGCATCCGCCTGCGCGGCGGCAAGTTCGAGTTTGCGGACACGCGTGAGCGCGGGCGCTTCCGTGAGCTGCTTAGGCGCTCGATCGATTCGATCTCGGCCATGCAGGATGACGGCGGCGCCGCGCCCATGGTGGAGGCGATGTCGCTGGCCAGGCCTTCCGGCACGGGCCGGCTGGAGGTGCTGATCC
>JABFVP010000401.1 GCA_013362725.1 Cupriavidus sp. | reverse complement strand
CCACCAGCAATACGGAATGCTGGCCCGCGGCGGCGACTTCCATGGCGCGGCGCGCTTGCGCCTGGCCGCGCACGTCACGCATGTCGGCGCCGCGCTCGGCGGCAGGCGGCAGCAAAGGCGGCATGGCGCGTGGCAGCTGCGCGTCGTGCAGCGGGCCGAGGTGGTCGCAGGCCTGGCGCAGCGTGGTGGCCGCATGCACGGCGAGGTCTTCGATCAGCGCGGCCTCGGCGCCGTTGCCGCCGGCCACCAGGAAGGCGCGCGGCGCTTCGCCGGAGCTGGCGCGGGCGGCATTGTCGCGTGCCAGCCCCATCGCCATGGCCAGCGCGCCGCGCACCGGGCGCAGCTCGCCGGATAGCGACAGCTCGGCGGCAAATTCATGGGCGTCGAGCGCGTCGGCCGGGATCTGGCCGCTGGCCGCCAGGATGCCCAGCGCGATGGCCAGGTCGAAGCGGCCGGATTCCTTGGGCAGGTCGGCCGGCGCCAGGTTGACGGTGATGCGGCGGTTGGGGAACTCGTAGCCGCTGTTGAGGATGGCGGCACGCACGCGCTCGCGGCTTTCGCGCACGCCGGTGTCGGCCAGGCCGACGATGGTGAAGGCCGGCAGGCCGTTGGCGAGGTGGGTCTCGACCCGCACCGGCGGCGCGGCGATGCCGGTCAGGGCCCGGCTGCGAAGGACGGCAAGGCTCATGGCATCGAACCGGACGGAACTGTTAACGAAAAAGGCCGCCAGGAATGGCGGCCTTCAGGCAGGCGGGATGGCTGCGGGACCGGCGTGCTCACGCGCCCCCGGTCGAGTCCACCGAGCCGGCGCCGGGCGGGATGCCGGCGCGGCGCTCCAGCTCGGCCACGCGGCTTTCCAGTTCCTCGAGGCGGGCGCGGGTGCGCGCCAGCACCTGCGACTGGACGTCGAATTCCTCGCGCGTGACCAGGTCCAGCCGGGCAAAGCCCTGGGTCATCATGCTGCGCACGTTTTTCTCGATGTCCCTTGCCGGCGAATTGCGCAGCGCCTCGCTGACCTTGTTCTGCAGGTCGTTGAAGAGGTCGGTCGGTTTCATGGTTTCTCCTTTGCGCACCTGGCTGGTGCCAATCCGGTTGGGCATCTGGCGTATGGCGCGCTTTCGCACAGGAATTGGGCGCCCTGAATGCGGGCGATTCCCGTGCGCTCCGGCCCTACGCAGCCACCGTCAGTTTCGATTATCGCCCGTGCGGCACGCCGGGGAAAGCACCGGCGCCGCGCTGTTCACACCCTTTAACCCGATCTGACGGCGCTGCGGGCCGGATTCAAGGCCGTCCGGGATCGTGGCCAGCGCGTGCCGCAGCGCATGGATCGTCGCTTTCGACAGGGTGGCACGGCAGTTGCAGTAGTGATGGCGAGCTGCCTCGAAGCTTCACCGGAATCCAACACAACGAAATCCGAGCCATCAGGAAAAGGAGAAAAACCCCATGAAGAAGTTGGCCCTTGCAGTCAGCGCGATGGTCCTGGCCAGTGCCGCCGGCGGCGCCCTGGCGCAGAGCACCGACGCCGCGGCCCCGGCTGCCGAGCCGGCCTCGCCGCATACGTTCACGGCCAACGTGTCGCTGGTCACGGACTACCGCTACCGCGGCATCAGCCAGACCAACCTGCGCCCGGCGATCCAGGGGGGGTTCGACTACGCGCACGAAAGCGGCTTCTACCTGGGCAACTGGAACTCCAGCATCAGCTGGCTGGAAGACGCCAACCCGGCGGTGTCGGCGCCGGTCGAGATGGACTTCTACGGCGGTTTCAAGAACACCTTCAAGGTTTCCGGCACCGAATTCGCCTATGACCTGGGCGTGCTCGAGTACTACTACCCGGGCGGCTACAACAACCCGCGCCCGTACACCACCGAGCTGTATGCCGGAGTCGGCTGGGGCCCGGTGTTCCTGAAGTACTCGCACTCGGTCACCAACCTGTTTGGCTGGGCCGACAGCAAGAACAGCTACTACGTCGACCTGAGCGCCAACGTGCCGCTGAACTTCTGGGACCTGACGCTGAACGCGCACGTCGGCTACCAGGGCGTGAAGCACAACAGCGATGCCTCGTACACCGACTGGAAGATCGGCCTGACCAAGGACCTGGGCAAGGGCTTTGCGCTGGCGGTCGCCTATGTCGACACCAACGCCAAGGAAGTGGCCTACACCAGCGCCAACCGCGGCCGCTACCTGGGCAAGGCTGCGGCATGGGCCTCGATCACCAAGACTTTCTAACTCTGACGCAGCCCGGGCGGGCTGGTGCAAGTCCGCTCCCAGGAGAATCCTGATGAAACTCATCATCGCAGTCATCAAGCCGTTCAAGCTCGACGAGGTGCGCGAAGCACTGTCGGACGTGGGCGTGTCCGGCATCACCGTGACCGAAGTGAAAGGCTTCGGCCGCCAGAAGGGCCATACCGAGCTGTACCGCGGCGCCGAATACATCGTCGACTTCCTGCCCAAGGTGAAGATCGAGGTGGCGGTGCCCGACGACGTGGTCGAGCGCGCCATCGAGGCGGTCGAGAAATCGGCCCGCACCGGCAAGATCGGCGACGGCAAGATCTTCGTGGCCCCGATCGAGCAGGTCATCCGCATCCGCACCGGCGAGACCGGCGGCGATGCCCTGTGACCCAAGACAGCATAGAGACAAAGGTGAATTCCATGAATACCTGGATCAAGCGATTCCTG
>JABFVP010000031.1 GCA_013362725.1 Cupriavidus sp. | reverse complement strand
GCCCTCGACCGCCGACAGCACCGAGATGGCCGGCGTGATGACCCCGTCGCCGTAGAAAAGCGAGGTGCCGAAGATGCCCACCGTGAGCAGCACGCCGCGCAGCCTGGGCCGGTCCACCACCGCCTGCGAGGCCAGCGTCAGCATGGCGATCAGGCCGCCCTCGCCCTTGTTGTCCGCGCGCAGCACCAGCACCACGTATTTCAGCGAGACGATGATGGTCAGCGTCCAGAAGAACATCGACAGGATGCCGAAGACGTTCTCGAAGTTGAACTGCACACGGTCGTGGCTGAACACCTCCTTCATCGCATACAGCACGCTGGTGCCGATGTCGCCGTAAACAACGCCGATGGCCGCCAGGATCAGCGCCGCGGAAACATTCGATTTTTTGGAAGACACGTTGCGTGACAGCGGAAGGTCGTAGTGGCGCAGCTCTTCATGCTGGGAGATGGGTGGTCCCGCTGATGGCCGCGCTCGCCTGCGCCCGTGGGCGTTGCATTGTTCTGGGGAGGCTATTGTGCAGTCCCGCCGCGCGGCCGCCAACGTGAAGTGGCGGCGCGGCGGGCCGGGTCATTCGTAGACTTCGGCGTCGGGGTCGGTGGCTTCCAGTTCATAGCTGGCCGCCACCATGGCCAGCCGGCCGATCACACCGTACATGTAGAAGCGGTTGGGCGCGCTGGCACCCGGCTTGGCACCCGGCACAGGCAAGTGCGCACTTTCGGAAAATGCGAGCGGCACGAAGCTGGCACCGGGCGAATCCAGGTTCTCGTCGATGCTGCGCTCGGCGTGCACCCGGTAGAAGCCGCCGACCACGTAGCGGTCCATCATGTAGACCACCGGCTCGGCCACGCCGTCGTGCACCCGCTCGCGGGTGAGCACGCCTTCCTGCACGATGATCTCGCTGCCCAGCGCCGAGGCGGGACGCCCGCCGGTCTTGGACTTCTGGAACATCGCCTCCAGGTCCTTGATGTCACGCACGGTCATCACGCCCACGCCGTTCGTGCCGTTGTCGGGCTTGACGATGACGAAGGGCTTCTCGTTGATGCCGTACTCCTTGTACTTGCGCCGGATCTTGGTCAGCAGCTGGTCGCAGTGGGTGATCAGCTCGTCCTGGCCGGAGCCGGTCGCCAGGTCCACGCCCTCCGCGTGGCTAGACATGGGGTTGATGAGCCACGGATCGATGCCCAGCAGCTTGCCGAAGCGCTTGGACACCTCTTCGTAGCTCTTGAAATGCTTGCTCTTGCGCCGCACCGACCAGCCGGCATGCAGCGGCGGCAGCAGGTACTGCTCGTGCAGGTCTTCCAGGATGCCCGGCACGCCGGCCGACAGGTCGTTGTTCAGCAGGATGGTGCAGGGGTCGAAGTTCTTGATCCCCAGGCGGCGCTTGCCGCGCACCACCGGCTCCAGGCATACGCTTTCGCCGTGCGGCAGCACGATCTTCTTGGGCGACTTGATGGCCGGGTCGATGGAGCCGACCTTCACGTTCAGACCCGCCATCTGGAAGATGCGTACCAGTTGGGCGACGTTGGCCAGGTAGAAGGTGTTGCTGGAGTGGTTTTCGGGCACCACCAGCAGGTTGCGCGCCTCGGGGCAGATCTTCTCGATGGCCGCCTGGGCCGCCTGCACCGCCAGCGGCAGCATTTCCTGGGTGAGGTTGTTCCAGCCGCCCGGATACAGGTTGGTATCGACCGGCGCCAGCTTGAAGCCGGCGTTGCGGATGTCCACCGAGCTGTAGAAGGGTGGGGTGTGCTCCATCCATTCCAGGCGGAACCAGCGCTCGATGGCAGGCATCGAGTCGAGCACGCGCTGCTCGAGTTCGTTGATCGGCCCGGTCAGGGCGGTGACGAGATGGGGAACCATGCGGCAGCCTTGTTATGCGTGTTCTTGCTTGAGCTAAGAACTGCAATTGTAGATAGGGGTTACCCGCCCCCATCACAAGCCCCGCCCGCCGGAAGGGCCCGAAGACAGCAATCAGGTGCGGACTTCGCCCTGGCCCAGCACCACGTACTTGAGGGAAGTCAGGCCTTCGATGCCCACCGGGCCACGGGCATGGAACTTGTCGGTGCTGATGCCGATCTCGGCACCCAGCCCGTATTCGAAGCCGTCGGCGAAGCGGGTGCTCGCGTTGACCATCACGCTGGCCGAGTCCACTTCGCGCAGGAAGCGCTGCGCATTGACGTGGTCGCGGGTGACGATGGCGTCCGTGTGGTGGCTCGAATAGTGGTTGACGTGGGCAATGGCCGCATCGACCCCGTCCACCACCTTGATGCTGATGACGGCGGCGAGGTATTCCTCGTACCAGTCGGAATCGACCGCGTCCACGACCTTGGCGCCGGCGGGCAACGCGCCGGGGGTGCGCAGGATCGCCGCAGCCTCGGGGTCGCAGCGCATTTCCACGCCCTTGGCGGCAAAGATCGCACCGATCCTCGGCAGGAATTCGGCCGCGCGGGCGCGGGCCACCAGCAAGCCTTCCGCCGCGTTGCACGGGCTGTACTTCTGAGTCTTGGCGTTGTCGACGATGGTCACGGCCATGTCGAGCTCGGCCGTGTCGTCCACGTACACGTGGCAGTTGCCGTCCAGGTGCTTGATGACCGGCACCTTGGCGTCGCGGCTGATGCGCTCGATCAGGCCCTTGCCGCCGCGCGGGATGATCACGTCCACGTACTGCGGCATCGAGATC
>JABFVP010000432.1 GCA_013362725.1 Cupriavidus sp. | reverse complement strand
CTCCATCCGGTCGATCTGCGCCTGCACGTGTTCACGGCTTTCGGCGCGCACGCTGGCCATCTGCCAGCCATCGCCGGACTGGATCCGGGCGGGCCGGCCATCGGAACGGACTTGTTGCCAGAACGCGACCTGGGCATGGCTGGCGCCTACCGCGCCGACCAGGCCCGAGGCCACCAGGATGCCAGCCACCAGGTCGCGCAGGAGGGAGCGGGGGAGCATGCGGGTTCCCAGGGTCCTGTCGCGCTGTGTTGCTGTTGGAAGATGGGTTCATGGTACGCATGGGGCATCGGGGCGCCTATGCCAATCCCGTTACCGGTGTAACGGATTGTTTCGCCCGCACAAAGCCGCGCCGGACGCGGCTTTCGGCCGGATTCAGGGCTGGTAGCGGATGCGGTAAATTGCCCCTGCATGGTCGTCGCTGACCAGCAGGGAACCGTCAGGCGCGACCAGGACATCGGCGGGCCGGCCCCAGGCCTTGCCGCCGCGCAGCCAGCCCTGCGCGAACACCTCCTGGCGCACGGCCTTGCCGGCGCCGTCCAGCACCACGCGCACCACGCGATAGCCGGAAGGCTCGCTGCGATCCCAGCTGCCATGCTCGGCGATCAGGACGTTGTTGCGGTAGTCCGGCGGAAACTGCGTGCCGGTGTAGAAGCGCATGCCCAGCGCGGCGACGTGCGCGCCCAGGCGCGCCACCGGCGGCACAAATTCGGAACAGGGGCGCTTGCCGCCGTATTCCGGGTCGGCGACGTTGCCGGCATGGCAGTAGGGATAGCCGAAATGCTGGCCGGGCGCGGTGACGCGGTTGAGTTCGTCGTCGGGCACGTCGTCGCCCATGCGGTCGCGGCCGTTGTCGGTGAACCACAGTTCGCGCGTGGCGGGGTGCCAGTCGAAGCCAACGGTGTTGCGCACGCCGCGCGCCACCACCTGCAGGCCGCTGCCGTCGGGCTTCATCCGGATGATGTTGGCATAGCGGGTTTCGTCCGGCTCGCACACGTTGCAGGGGGCACCGGTGGCCACGTACAGGTAGCCGTCCGGCCCGAAGCCGATAAATTTGCCGCCGTGGTGGCCGTCGGACGGGAAGCGGTCGCTCACCACCCTGGGCGCGGGCGGCTGGTCCAGGCGGGACTCGATCTGGTCGAGCCGCACGATCCTGGAGACCGAGGAGGCATACAGGCTGCCGTCATGAAACGCCACGCCGAGCGGATTGCGCAAGCCGGTGGCCACGGTGCGCACCCGCGGGCGCGTGCCGAGCGCATCGCTGACCGCATAGACCTTGTCGCTGCGCGATCCCACGAACAGCGTGCCGGACGGCGACATCGCCATGGCGCGCGCGCCCGGCACGGCGTCGGTCAGCACCTCGATGCGGAAGCCGGGCGGCAGGCGCAGCTGGTCCAGCGGCAGCGCGGCCAGCACAGAGTGGCTCGTTGCCAGTACCATCAGCGCCAGCAGCGCACGCGGTACCATGCCGACCATGAAGTGCAGAGCGGGGCGCATGTGTGGCCTCCTGTCGCGGTTTTTGCCACGATGCCTGCGCCGCGTTCACGCGTCAACCGCCTAAGTGTTTGTTTGGCCTCGGGAATTGGGCTATACTCTTGCGTTTCGTGTTCGAACGCCCTTGAACACCCCGTTTTCTGAGGAATCATTCCATGGTCGTTATCCGTCTGGCTCGCGGCGGCAGCAAGAAGCGCCCGTTCTTCAACATCGTCGCCACCGACTCGCGCAACCGTCGCGATGGTCGTTTCATTGAGCGCGTTGGTTTCTACAACCCGCTGGCAGCCGAAGGTGAAGAAGGCCTGCGCCTGTCGCAAGACCGCCTGGCCTACTGGCAAGGCGTCGGCGCGCAGCTGTCGCCGACCGTTGCCCGCCTGGTCAAGCAAGGCGCCAAGGCTGCTGCCTGATTGCCTTCTTGCAACGCGCCCTGCCCTGATCGGCGGGGCGCGTTTGCATTGGAACACGCGCACACGTGACTGAGCCAAAGCAGGGCGCCCAGCGGCTGTCGAAACTGCCGCTGAACCGGCCGCACGCCGAGCCCGCCAAGGCGCTCAGGCTGCCCGCGGCGCTGCAGTATGCCGAGCCCCTGCCGGAAGACCTGGTGGAGGTCGGCTATGTCAGCGCTGCCTATGGCATCCGTGGCTGGATCAAGGTCCAGCCGCATGCCGACGATGCGTCGGCGCTGCTGCATGCCCGCCGCTGGTGGCTGCTGAGCCCGCCGCAGGCGGGCCTGGTGGCGGCCGAGGTGGCGCGGGCCGAGCCCGTCTGCGTCAAGATTGCGCAGTCGCGCGAGCACAGCGGCACCGTGGTGGCGCAGGCTGCCGGCGTAGCCGACCGCAATCTTGCGGAAGCGCTGCGTGGCCGTCGCGTGTGGATCCGGCGCGCGGATTTTCCGGCGCCGGAAGAAGATGAGTTCTACTGGGTCGATCTGATCGGCTGCAGCGTCAGCAACGAGCAAGGCGAGTTGCTGGGCGAAGTGTCCGGGCTGATCGACAACGGTGCCCACCAGATCCTGCAGGTTGCCTTCGTGCAGCCCGACGGCAAGGCCGGCGAACGGCTGATTCCATTTGTCGACGCTTTTCTGCGCACGGTGGACACCGCGGGCAAGCGCATCGTGGTGGACTGGGGGCTCGATTACTAAGCATTGCCTGCGCCGGTGCGGGATAAAGAAGGGAGAGAGCGGATGCAGTTCGACGTGATCACGCTGTTTCCCGAAATGTTTCGCGCGCTGACCGACTGGGGCATTACCAGCCGGGCGGCCAAGCAGCAGCGGTATGCGTTGCGCAGCTGGAATCCCCGCGATTTCACCGTCGACAACTACCGCACCATCGATGACCGGCCCTATGGCGGCGGTCCCGGCATGGTGATGCTGGCCAAGCCGCTGGACGATGCCATCGATGCCGCGGTGGCGGCGCAGGCGCAGGCCGGCGTGGCCAAACCGCATGTGGTGCTGATGTCGCCGCAGGGCCAGACCCTGACCCATGCCAAGGTCATGGAACTGGCCCAGCGGCCGGGCCTTGTGTTGCTGTGCGGCAGGTACGAGGCGATCGACCAGCGGCTGATCGACCGCCGCGTGGACGAGGAAATCAGCCTCGGCGATTTCGTGCTGTCGGGCGGCGAACTGCCGGCAATGGCGCTGATCGATGCGGTGGTGCGCCACCTGCCCGGCGTGCTGGGCGACGCGCAGTCGGCGGTGCAGGACAGCTTTGTCAACGGCCTGCTCGATTGCCCGCACTACACCCGCCCGGAAGAATATGAAGGCGTGCGGGTCCCCGACATCCTGCTCGGGGGCCATCATGCCGAGATTGAAAAATGGCGGCGCCAGCAGGCGCTGGCCAATACCGCGCGCAAGCGCCCCGACCTGATCGAGGCGGCGCGCGAACAAGGTTTGCTGTCCCGTGCCGACGAGAAATACCTGTCGGAATGGGCGGCGAAGGAAGGGCGGGGGGAAGCTCCCGCCAGGTAAAACCCCATCCTCTGTCGGGGCCCGGGAAATCCTGGGGCATACAACGCCGGCACGATGGTTACGGAGAAGAAACGATGAACCTCATCGAACAGATCGAGAAGGAAGAGATCGCTCGCCTGACCGCGAACAAGACCATCCCCGCATTCGCGCCCGGCGACACCGTCGTCGTCAGCGTCAACGTGGTCGAAGGTAACCGCAAGCGCGTGCAGGCCTACGAAGGCGTCGTGATTGCCAAGCGCAACCGCGGCCTGAACTCGTCCTTCATCGTGCGCAAGATCTCGTCGGGTGAAGGCGTGGAGCGTACGTTCCAGCTGTACTCGCCGCTGATCGCCGGCATCGAAGTGAAGCGCCGCGGCGATGTCCGTCGCGCCAAGCTGTACTACCTGCGCCAGCGTTCGGGCAAGTCCGCACGTATCAAGGAAAAGCTGGTGTCGAAGGCTGCCGCCGCTGCCATGGCCGCGGAGTAAGCCGGACATGCCGGCCGGGGCGACCCGGCCAGCGTTTCCTCAGGAAGGGCACCCCAGGGTGCCCTTTTTGCATGGCCGCGCAGTTCCTGGGGCCGGGCTTTGCTGCGGCGCCAGATGGCGCGCTTCTGTCATACTTGCGATGTTATGCGTCCCGCCTTCGATCCCGAATCCCTTCCCGTCATCGATACCGACCTGCGCAACGGTGCGCTGAGCGCGCCGCGCCTGCAGGTCGACTTTATTCGCCACCGCTTCCAGGCCCCGCCCGCATGGGCGCCCGAGCTGACCGACGAGTCGCGGGTCTACGATCGCAGCCGCGGGCTGCGCGATGCCGCGGTGCTGGTGCCGCTGGTCGAGCGCAGCGATGGCCTGACCGTGCTGCTGACGCAGCGCAATGCCAACCTCAGCGCGCATGCCGGGCAGATCAGCTTTCCCGGCGGGCGGCAGGAGTCGTGGGACGTCAACCGCATCGACACCGCGCTGCGCGAGACGGAAGAAGAAGTGGGGCTGGCCCGCGACTATGTCGAGGTGCTGGGCGCGCTGCCGGACTACATCACCGGCACCGGCTTCCACGTGAGCCCGGTGGTGGGGCTGGTGCGCGATGGCTTCACGCTGCGGCCAGACGCCTCGGAAGTGGCCGATGTGTTCGAAGTGCCGCTGGCCTTCCTGATGGACCCGTCGCACCATGAGCGGCGCCTGTTCCGCTGGGTCGACGGCGAACGCATGTTCTACGCCATGCCCTATCCGCGCGAGAACGGCGGCCAGCGCTTTATCTGGGGCGCCACCGCCGGCATGCTGCGCAACCTCTACCACCTGCTGGCGGCCTGAGCCGCGTATGCGGGCAGTTCTCAGGCGGCGGCCCGGTCCTTGCCGCCGATGCAGTGCGGGCAGCTCTTGCCGACCACATAGTGCGGGCTTTGCTGCTGCTCGGGCGTGACCACGGCGCGGCAGGCAAAGCACTGCCTGGGGCCGGCCGGTTCCAGGCTGGGGTTCAGCGCGGTGCGGTAGTCGAAGACGAAGCAGTCGCCACGATAGTGGCTGCCGCCGACCTCTTCGAAGTACTTCAGGATGCCGCCCTCGAGCTGGTAGACGCGCTCGATGCCGACCTCCTGCATGTGGATCGCGGCCTTCTCGCAGCGGATGCCGCCGGTGCAGAACGAGACCACGGTCTTGCCTTCCAGCTCGGCCTTGTGCGCGGCGACGGCGTCAGGGAATTCGCTGAACTTGGCGATGTCGTACTCGACCGCGTGCTCGAAGGTGCCGACCGCCACCTCGAAATCATTGCGGGTATCGAGCATCACCACCGGATGGCCTTCGTCGTCGTGCCCCTGGTCCAGCCAGCGCTTCAGGTCCGCCGGCCGCACCGACGGCGCGCGGCCCGCCTCGGGGCGGATCAGCGGCATCTTCATGGTGATGATTTCCTTCTTGGCGCGCACCAGCATGCGCTTGAAGGGCTGGTGGTCCGACAGGCTTTCCTTGGGCGCGATATCGGCAAAGCGCGCATCGGCATGCAGCCACGCCATGAAGCCGTCGATCGCTGCGCGCGGGCCGGCCAGGAACATGTTGATGCCTTCCGGGGCGAGCAGGATCGTGCCCTTCAGGCCCGCCGCCTCGCAGCGCTCGCGCATGGCCGGGCGCAGGGTCTCGATGTCGTCCAGCGAGACAAACTTGTAAGCGGAAATATTGACGATCTGCATGGGACGCTGCGCCGCCGCGGCGGCGTCCCGAAGGGCGCCGACAGCCTGCGATAACTGCCTGATTGGAAAGGCGAAATTATAGCGTGCGCGGACCCTGCGCGTGGCGCATTCCCAAGCGCGCCACTCCGCTATGCGCCGGCGCGCGCCAGCTCCGGTGGCACGCAACATTGGCGGCATGCGGGCGGGCCGAGCCGGTACAATGTCGCCCATGTCCGCACCCCGCTTCGTACACCTCCGCCTGCATTCCGAATACTCCGTCGTGGACGGCATCGTCCGCCTCGATGATGCCGTCAAGGCCGCCGCCGCCGATGGCATGGGCGCGCTCGCGCTGACGGACCTTGCCAACGCCTTCGGCCTGATCCGCTACTACAAGGAAGCGCGCGGCCAGGGCGTGAAGCCGGTGGTCGGCGCCGACGTGTGGCTGACCAATGCCGAGGACCGCGACAAGCCCGCGCGCCTGCTGCTGCTGGTGCAGGACCGGCGCGGCTACCTGAACCTGTGCATGCTGCTGTCGCGCGCTTGGCTGGGCAACCAGCATCGCGGCCGCGCAGAGATCGATCCGTCGTGGTTCCTGGAGCCGGGCGAGGACGACATGCCGCTGGCCACGGGCCTGATCGCGTTGTCGGGCGCGAGGGGCGGCGATATCGGCATGGCGCTTGCCAACGGCAATGCCGACGGCGCGCGCCGCGCCGCGCAGCACTGGGCCGCGGTGTTCCCGCAGCGCTTCTACATCGAGCTGCAGCGCGCCGGACATGCCGGCACCGACGCCTACGTGCAGCAGGCGGTGCAGCTGGCGGCGGCGCTGCAGCTGCCGGTGGTGGCGACGCATCCGGTGCAGTTCATGACGCCCGACGACTACACCGCGCACGAGGCGCGCGTCTGCATTGCCGAGGGCGAGCTGCTGGCCAACCCGCGCCGCACGCGGCGCTTCACCACCGACCAGTACTTCAAGAGCCAGGACGAGATGTGCGCGCTGTTCGCCGACATCCCGTCGGCGCTGGAGAACGCGGTCGAGATCGCGCGCCGCTGCAACCTGACGCTGGAACTGGGCAAGCCGCGCCTGCCGCTGTTCCCGACTCCGGACGGCATGTCGCTCGACGACTACCTCGTGTTCATGGCCAAGGACGGCCTGGAGAAGCGCCTGGCGGTGCTGTTCCCGGACGAGGCGGTGCGCGAGGCCAAGCGCCCGGAATACTACGCACGGCTGGAGTTCGAGACCGGCACCATCATCAAGATGGGCTTCCCGGGCTACTTCCTGATCGTGGCGGACTTCATCAACTGGGCCAAGAACAACGGCGTGCCGGTCGGCCCGGGCCGCGGTTCGGGGGCGGGTTCGCTGGTGGCGTATGCGCTGGGCATTACCGACCTCGACCCGCTCAAGTATGCGCTGCTGTTCGAGCGTTTCCTGAACCCGGAACGGGTCTCGATGCCCGACTTCGACATCGACTTCTGCCAGCACGGCCGCGATCGCGTGATCACCTACGTGAAGGAGAAGTACGGCAAGGACGCGGTGTCGCAGATCGCTACCTTCGGCACCATGGCGGCCAAGGCCGCGGTGCGCGACGTGGGCCGCGTGCTCGACCTCGGCTATGGCTTTGTCGATGGCATCGCCAAGCTGATCCCGTTCAAGCCGGGCAAGCTGGTCACCATCGAGGAAGCGAAGAAAGAAGAGCCGCTGCTGACCGAGCGCGAGCGCAACGAGGAAGAAGTGCGCCAGCTGCTGGAGCTGGCGCAGCGCGTCGAGGGCATGACCCGCAACGTCGGCATGCACGCCGGCGGCGTGCTGATCGCGCCCGGCAAGCTCACCGACTTCTGCCCGCTGTACACGCAGGGCGCGCAGAACGACGGCATGAGCGGCGTGGTCAGCCAGTACGACAAGGACGACGTCGAGGCCGCCGGCCTGGTCAAGTTCGACTTCCTGGGCCTGACCACGCTGACCATCCTGGACTGGGCCGAGCGCTATATCCGCCGCCTGGATCCGAGCAAGGCCGACTGGAACTGCAGCCAGATCCCGCTCGACGACGGCCCCGCCTTCGACATCCTCAAGACCGCCAACACGGTCGCCGTGTTCCAGCTGGAAAGCCGCGGCATGCAGGGCATGCTCAAGGACGCCAAGCCTGACCGCTTCGAGGACATCATCGCGCTGGTGGCACTGTACCGTCCCGGCCCGATGGACCTGATCCCCAGCTTCTGCGCGCGCAAGCACGGCCGCGAGAAGGTGGAGTATCCCGATCCGCGCGTCGAACCCGTCCTGAAAGAGACCTACGGCATCATGGTCTACCAGGAGCAGGTGATGCAGATGGCGCAGATCATCGGCGGCTACTCGCTCGGCGGCGCCGACCTGCTGCGCCGCGCCATGGGCAAGAAGAAGCCCGAGGAAATGGCGCAGCACCGCGTGATGTTCCGCGAGGGCGCCGACAAGAACGGGCTGTCGGCGCAGCAGGCCGACGACATCTTCGACCTGATGGAGAAGTTCGCGGGCTACGGCTTCAACAAGTCGCACGCCGCCGCCTATGCGCTGCTGGCCTACTACACCGCATGGCTCAAGGCCCACCATCCGGCCGAATTCATGGCAGCCAACATGTCGCTGGCCATGGATGACACCGACAAGGTCAAGATCCTCTACGAGGACTGCAAGCTCAACAAGATCGCGGTGCTGCCGCCGGACGTCAACGCCAGCGAATACCGCTTCGCGCCGACCGACCCCAGGACCATCCGCTACGGCCTGGGCGGCATCAAGGGCAGCGGGCAGGGCGCGATCGAAGACATCCTGCGCGCGCGCGAAGAGGGTGGGGCGTTCAAGGACCTGTTCGACTTCTGCGAGCGGGTCGACCGCCGCCAGGTCAACCGCCGCACCATCGAGGCGCTGATCCGCGCCGGCGCCTTCGACAGCCTCAACGACAACCGCGCGCAGCTGCTCGCGTCGGTGCCGATCGCGATGGAAGCCGCCGAGCAGAAGGCCGAATCCGCCAACCAGGTGTCGCTGTTCGACCTGATGGGCGATGCCGGCGAGGCGCACCGCCCCGAGCTGCTCGACGAGCCGCGCTGGAGCCCCAAGCGCACGCTGCAGGAAGAAAAGCAGGCGCTCGGCTACTACTTCTCGGGCCACCTGTTCGACGCCTACCGCGACGAGGTGCGCCGCTTCAACAAGGGCACGCTGGCCGGGCTGGAAAAGGAAGTGCAGGGCAACGGCGGCGGCTTCGGCCGCGACGTGCGCGGCAAGACCATTGCCGGCGTGATCAGCGGCATGCGCACGCAGATGACGCAGCGCGGCAAGATGCTGATCGTCACGCTCGACGACGGCACCGGCCTGGTCGAGATGACCGTGTTCAACGAGGTCTTCGACGCCAACCGGCAGATGTTCCGCGAGGACGAACTGCTGATCGCCACCGGCAATGCGCGCCACGATACTTTCACGGGCGGGGTCCGCTTCACCGCCGAATCGGTGATGGACCTGGTCGCCGCGCGGGTGCGCTTTGCCAGCGCGGTGCGGCTGTCGATGAACGGCAATTCCTCGACCGGCATGCTGCGCGAGCTGCTGATGCCACACCTGGCGCGCGCCAGCGGCGCGCAGGGCCTGCCGGTGCGGATCCGCTACGAGGCGAAGTCCGCCAGCTGCGAAGCCATGCTCGGCCCCGACTGGCAGGTGGTGCCTTCCGACGAGGCGCTGACCGCGCTGCGCCAGGTGCTGTCGGCGGATGCCGTCAGCACCGTGTACGAATAAACGCGCCTGATGTCCCGGCCGACCCCGCTTCAGGCGGCGCGCCGGGCGGCGCGTGCGTCGGCGGCCAGCCGCAGCAGGGTGTCGACATGGACCTCGATGCCTGGGTCGTAGTCGAGCAGCGCCAGCGGGTTCGCCAGCCGCGCCTGGCCGCTGCGCACCGACTCCACCGCGGCGCGGATGGCATGGTCCAGCGTCTCGCTGCGCGCGCGCGAGAACGCATGCACGGCCTGCGGCCGGATCACTTCCAGGCAGGCGATATTGTCGGCGAACACCAGCGGCGTGCCGCACAGCACGGATTCCACCCCCACCAGCCCGAACGGCTCATAGCCTGACGCCAGGATGGTGAAATCGGCGGCGCGGTAGAGCGCATCGATGCGGCTGCTGTAGCCCAGCTCGCGCACGCGCGGGATGGTGCGCCCGACCGGGCGGCCGGCCACTGCCAGCGTAATCGGCAGGTCCGAGCGCGAGAAATAACCGGCGAGCAGGTCGAAGCCTTTGCGCGCATGGCCGGATGACGGGAACAGGAACACGATCTCGTCGTCGCCGAAGCCGAATTCGCGCCGCAGTTCGGCGCGCGCGTCGGCATCGACTGGCGTGAAACGCTGCGTGTCGACCGGCGGGTAGACCAGTTCGACGCGCTCGGGCGCGATCCCGTACAGCTCGATCACTTCGCGCCGCATCAGCGCGGAATGCGCCACCACGCGGTGCGCGCCCGCATATTGCGCGCTTTCGAGATCGATCTGCCACTGGTCCGAGCGCCGCGCCGGCGTGCCGCGTGCATTGAGGTAGCCGCGATGCGTGCCGCCGCAGATGGCGAGATCGGATCCGCGCACGCGGTTGCAGCCGATCAGCACTTCGCCGGCATCGCGCAGCCCCTGCAGCCGCCACGAGAAATAGCGGTCGCGCAGCTTGCCCGGCAGCCACGACACCACGATGCGATGCGCGGCGACCCCGGCGGACGCCGCCACGCCGGCGTCGAAGCGGCGCGCGTAGACCGAGACCTCGGTATCGGCGCGCTTCGCCATGGCGCGGCTGATGTCGAGCGCGTAGCGCTCCA
>JABFVP010000600.1 GCA_013362725.1 Cupriavidus sp. | reverse complement strand
CTGGTGTTCCTGACCCCGCGCATCCTGAACGAAAGCGTATCGCTCAGGTAGGGCCGGGGCGCCGGATACAGTAGACTGGCAGGCCGCATCGACCGATGCGGCCTTTTTTTGCGCCGCGCGCCGCGTACCGCCGGGCCACGAATGCCGGTGCGACGGCAAGAAATGCGGCCTATGCCGCATTCGGCACTTGCCGGCCGCGCCACAACATAAGAAGATGATGCAGTTCCCAACCGGGGAGGACGGCCCGCATGCCGCGCTCCCGAACCACAGTCCCGTGACACCCTCAGCGACAGGGCCGGCGGCCCAGCGCCAGGCGCCGGATCGGCGAGAAGCCGAACGATCCGGTGCCGAGCGCCCCGAATCCGATCGACCCAACCTCTTTTTCGTCGGCCTGATGGGCGCCGGCAAGACCACCGTGGGCCGCACGGTGGCGCGGCGCCTGCACTATCCGTTTTTCGATTCCGACCACGAGCTGGAGGCGCACTGCGGCGTGCGCATCCCGGTGATCTTCGAACTCGAGGGCGAGGCCGGCTTCCGCGACCGCGAGGCCACGATGATCCGCGAACTGGCTCAGCGCCAGGGCATCGTGCTGGCCACCGGCGGCGGCGCGGTGCTGCGCGCCGAGAACCGCGAGGTGCTGAAGTCCCGCGGCACGGTCGTATACCTGCGCGCCAGCCCGCACGACCTGTGGCTGCGTACCCGGCACGACCGCAACCGGCCGCTGCTGCAGACCGAGGATCCCAAAGGCAAGCTCGAGGCGCTGTATGCCGAGCGCGATCCGCTCTACCGCGAAGTCGCCGACTTCATCATCGAAACCGGCAAGCCCTCGGTGGCGCAGCTTGCTAATATGGTGTTGATGCAACTTGAAATGGCCGGTTTCCGGATCGATCCCCCGCAGCCGGCATCGCCCGCGGGCGATGCCGGGCCGCCGGCGCAGGACCCCAATCCATGATTACCCTTGAAGTCGACCTGGGCGAGCGCAGCTACCCCATCCACATCGGCACCGGCCTGCTCGACAACGCCGAGCTGCTGCGCCCGCACGTGCGCGGCCAGCACGCCGTCATCGTCACCAACGAAACCGTCGGTCCGCTCTATGCGGCGCGCGTCGAGGCCGCGCTGGCGGCGCTGGGCAAGACCGTGCGCACCGTCACGCTGCCCGACGGCGAGGCCTTCAAGCACTGGGAAACGCTGAACCGCATCTTCGACGCGCTGCTGCAGGCGGGCGCCGACCGCAAGACCACGCTGGTGGCGCTGGGCGGCGGCGTGGTCGGCGACATGACCGGGTTTGCGGCCGCCTGCTACATGCGCGGCGTGCCCTTCATCCAGATGCCGACCACGCTGCTGGCGCAGGTCGATTCGTCGGTGGGCGGCAAGACCGGCATCAACCACCCGCTCGGCAAGAACATGATCGGCGCGTTCCACCAGCCCAACGCGGTGATCGCCGACATCGACACGCTGCGCACACTGCCGCCGCGCGAACTGGCCGCGGGCATGGCCGAGGTGATCAAGCACGGCGCCATTGCCGACGCCGAGTACTTTGCCTGGATCGAGCGCAACATCGAGGCGCTGAACGCCTGCGACCCGGAGCTGATGGCGGTTGCCGTGCAGCGCTCGTGCGAGATCAAGGCGGGCGTGGTGGCGCAGGACGAGCGCGAGGGCGGGCTGCGTGCCATCCTCAATTTCGGCCATACCTTCGGCCACGCGATCGAGGCGGGCATGGGCTATGGCGCCTGGCTGCACGGCGAAGCGGTGGGCTGCGGCATGGTGATGGCCGCGGACCTGTCGCACCGGCTCGGCTTTATCGATATCGAGACGCTGGCGCGCGTGCGCACGCTGACGCAGGCGGCGATGCTGCCGGTGGTGGCGCCGGAACTGGGCGCCGACCGCTATATCGAACTGATGAAGGTCGACAAGAAGGCCGAGGCCGGCAGCATCAAGTTCATCCTGCTGAAGAAGCTCGGCGAGGCGTTTATCACCAGCGTGCCGGACGCGGATCTGCGCGCGACGCTGGCCCACGCCGTGCTGAAACCTGCCACCGAGGCACCGGTCGCCTGACCGATCGGTTATGCCTCGCCACCCCGACCCAGCCACCGGACGCGCCGCATGACCGACTTTGAAAGCCACCTCGCCCCGTACGCCGCCCGCTCCGCGCAGACGCGCGGGCGCGTGCACGCCGAACCCGCGTCGCTGTCGCGCAGCGAATTCCAGCGCGACCGCGACCGCGTGATCCACAGCACGGCGTTCCGGCGGCTCGAGTACAAGACCCAGGTCTTCGTCAACCATGAGGGCGACCTGTTCCGCACGCGGCTGACGCACAGCCTGGAGGTGGCGCAGATCGCCCGTTCGATCGCGCGCAACCTGCGCCTGAACGAGGACCTGGTCGAGGCGATCTCGCTGGCGCACGACCTGGGCCACACCCCCTTCGGCCACGCCGGGCAGGACGCGCTGAACCAGTGCATGAAGAACCATGGCGGCTTCGAGCACAATCTGCAGAGCCTGCTGGTGGTGGACGAGCTGGAAGAGCGCTACGGCGGCTTCAACGGCCTGAACCTGACCTTCGAGACACGCGAGGGCATCCTCAAGCATTGCTCGCGCGTCAATGCGTCGGCGCTGGGTGAGCTCGGCCGGCGCTTCCTGGAAGGCACGCAACCGTCGCTGGAGGCCCAGCTGGCCAACCTGGCCGACGAGATCGCCTACAACAACCACGATATCGACGACGGCCTGCGCTCCGGGCTGCTGACGCTGGAGCAACTCGACGAGGTGCCGATGTGGGGCCGCCACCGGGCCGAGGTGGCCGAGGCCTTCCCCGGCATCAACGGCCGGCGCGCCATCAATGAGACGGTCCGGCGCATGATCAACACGCTGATCGTCGACCTGATCGAAACCACCAGCCGCAATATCGCCGACGCGAACCCGCGCAATATCGACGCGGTGCGTGCCGCCGGCCCGCTGGTCGGCTTCAGCGCGCAGATCCACGAGGAAGCCGCCGCGCTCAAGCGCTTCCTGTTCCGTCACCTGTACCGGCACTACCTGGTGATGCGAATGTCAGCCAAGGCCCAGCGCATCGTCGGCGACTTGTTCCAGGCCTTCATGTCCGATCCGCGCCTGCTGCCGCCGCAGTACCAGGCCAGCCATGGCGGCGACCAGTCGCGGCTGATCGCCCATTACATTGCCGGCATGACGGACCGCTACGCCATCCGCGAGCATCGCCGCATCTTCGCGGTCAGCGAGGGCACCGCCTCCTAAAAATTAGGGACGGATCAGGTTATGATGCGGGCATCGCAGCCCGCACGACCCTGTCATGGCCCGCCTTCCCCGTTTTTCCCCCACCGGATTGCCCACGCTGGTGTTGCAGCGCGGCAACAACCGCCAGCCAGTCTTCCTCGGCCCCGACGACTACCTGCACTACCTCGACAGCCTGCGCATGGCAGCGCGCGAGCATGACCTCGCTATCCACGCCTATGCGCTGCGGCCCAATCACGTACATCTGGTGGCCACGCCGAAAAGTGAGGACGCGCTTAGCCTGACCATGCAGGCGGTGGGGCGCCGCTACGCGCGTTACTTCAACCGGGTCGCGGGCCGTACCGGCACCTTGTGGGAGGGTCGCTTCCGTTCCGCCGTGTTCGATCCGGCCCAGTGGCTGCTGCCGGCCATGCTCTACGTCGAGGGCAACGCGGTGCGCGCCGGCGAGGTCAATACTCCCGAGGCCGACCGCTGGAGCAGTTACCGCCACCACGCCGGCATCGAGGCCAGTCCCTTTGTCAGCGACCACGCCGCCTACTGGGAACTGGGCAATACCCCGTTCGAACGGCAGTCGAACTACCGCATGCTCAGCGCCGAGGGCCTGTCCGGCAAGACGCTCGAGACGTTGCGTGCCCACGCGCATAGCGGCTGGCCGCTCGGAGGCGACGCGTTCCTGGCGCAACTGGAGAGACATGGTTCACGGCGTGTCCAGCCCTTGCCGAAAGGTCGCCCCAAAAAGGTGCAAACCCCATCGGGGAATGCGGCAAAAGCGTCATAAAATTAATGCGTCCCTATTTAATTGATTCACCGAAACGGTGCGTTATTTAACGTCATCCGACCCCATTTAATTTTTTTGCGAGCCGCAGGCGATTCCCATATAGTTGCTCCACCCACAGTCATTGTGCGGCGCGTCACGCTCGTGTACGCCGCTGCGGCCCGCTGACAGCTTCGTCCCCATTTCCCTTCCCGCCGGTCCACCGGTTTGGGTGGATTTCAGAAAGCGCGCGGTCCCCGTTCCGGTAGTCCAGCAGTTCGCGCAGCCTTCACCGGAATTCAGCCCGTGGACCAAATGAAGAACCTTTCGGCCCAAGCGCAGACCAGCGAGCAAATCAGCGAGTCTTCCTCCGCCACCGACCTGCACGCACTGCGTCCGCAGGCACAAGGCATGTACGACCCGAGCAACGAGCATGACGCCTGCGGCGTCGGCATGGTCGCGCATATCAAGGGCAAGAAGTCGCACGAGATCATTTCCCAGGGCCTGAAGATCCTGGAGAACCTGGACCACCGCGGCGCCGTCGGCGCCGACCCGCTGATGGGTGACGGTGCCGGCATCCTGATCCAGATTCCCGACCAGTTCTACCGCGAGGAAATGGCGGCGCAGGGCGTGAGCCTGCCGCCCGCCGGCGAGTACGGCGTCGGCATGATCTTCCTGCCGAAGGAACACGCCTCGCGCCTGGCCTGCGAGCAGGAGCTGGAGCGCACGGTGCGCCTGGAAGGTCAGGTCGTGCTGGGCTGGCGCGACGTGCCGGTCGACGCCGCCATGCCGATGTCTCCGACAGTGCGCAAGACCGAGCCGGTGATCCGCCAGATCTTCATCGGTCGCGGCCGCGACATCATGACCACGGACGCGCTGGAACGTAAGCTCTACGTCATCCGCAAGACCGCCAGCCACGCCATCCAGGCGCTCAAGCTCAAGCACGGCAAGGAATACTTCGTGCCGTCGATGTCGGCCCGTACCGTGGTGTACAAGGGCCTGCTGCTGGCCAACCAGGTCGGCGAGTACTACCTGGACCTGCAGGACGCGCGCGCCGTGTCGGCGCTGGCCCTGGTGCACCAGCGCTTCTCGACCAACACCTTCCCGGCCTGGGAGCTGGCCCACCCGTACCGCATGGTCGCCCACAACGGCGAAATCAACACGGTCAAGGGCAACGTCAACTGGATCAACGCGCGTACCGGCGCGATCTCGTCGCCGGTGCTGGGCGACGACCTGCCCAAGCTGTGGCCGCTGATCTACCCGGGCCAGTCCGACACCGCATCGTTCGACAACTGCCTCGAACTGCTGACGATGGCCGGCTACCCGCTCGTCCACGCGATGATGATGATGATCCCGGAAGCGTGGGAACAGCACACGCTGATGGACGACAACCGTCGCGCCTTCTACGAGTACCACGCCGCCATGATGGAGCCGTGGGACGGCCCGGCCGCGATCTGCTTCACCGACGGCCGCCAGATCGGCGCCACGCTGGACCGTAACGGCCTGCGTCCGGCCCGCTTCTACGTGACCGAGGACGACATCGTCGTGCTGGCCTCGGAAGCCGGCGTGCTGCCGTTCCCCGAGTCGCGCATCGTTGAAAAGTGGCGCCTGCAGCCGGGCAAGATGTTCCTGATCGACATGGAGCAGGGCCGCATCATCGACGACAAGGAACTGAAGGACAACCTGGCCAACGCCAAGCCGTACAAGAGCTGGATCGATGCCGTGCGCATCAAGCTGGACGAGATCGACGCCAAGCCGGAAGACGTCGCCGCCGAGAAGAAGCCCGTGGCCAAGCTGCTGGACCGCCAGCAGGCGTTCGGCTACACCCAGGAAGACGTCAAGTTCCTGATGGCGCCGATGGCGCTGGCCGGCGAGGAAGCCACCGGCTCGATGGGCAACGACTCGCCGCTGGCGATCCTGTCGTCGAAGAACAAGACGCTGTACCACTACTTCAAGCAGCTGTTCGCCCAGGTCACCAACCCGCCGATCGACCCGATCCGCGAGAACATGGTGATGTCGCTGGTGTCGTTCATCGGCCCGAAGCCGAACCTGCTCGAGCTGAACAACATCAACCCGCCGATGCGCCTCGAAGTGTCCCAGCCGGTGCTGGACTTCAAGGACATCGCCAAGATCCGCAACATCGAGCACTACACCGGCGGCAAGTTCCGTTCGTACGAACTGAACATCTGCTACCCGACCGCGTGGGGCAAGGAAGGCATCGAAGCGCGCCTGGCCTCGCTGTGCGCCGAAGCCGTCGATGCGGTGCGTTCGGGCTACAACATCCTGATCGTGACCGACCGCCCGGTCGATGCCGACCATGTCGCCATCCCGGCGCTGCTGGCCACCTCCGCGATCCACCACCACCTGGTGGAGAAGGGGCTGCGCACGTCGACCGGCCTGGTGGTCGAGACCGGCACCGCGCGTGAAGTGCACCACTTCGCGCTGCTGGCCGGCTACGGCGCCGAAGCCGTGCACCCGTACCTGGCGATGGAAACCCTGGCTGACATGGCCAGCGGCCTGTCGGGCGACCTGTCGCCGGAAAAGGCGGTCAAGAACTTCGTCAAGGCGATCGGCAAGGGGCTGTTCAAGGTGATGTCCAAGATGGGCATCTCGACCTACATGTCGTACACCGGCGCGCAGATCTTCGAGGCCATCGGCCTGTCGCGCGAGCTGGTGCAGAAGTACTTCCACGGCACGCCGTCGAACGTCGAGGGCATCGGCATCTTCGAGGTCGCCGAGGAAGCGCTGCGCCTGCACAAGGACGCCTTCGGCAACAATCCGGTGCTCGAGAACATGCTGGACGCCGGCGGCGAGTACGCCTTCCGCATCCGCGGCGAAGAGCACATGTGGACTCCGGACTCGATCGCCAAGCTGCAGCACTCGGTGCGCGCCGACGACGGCAAGGGGGCCTACCAGACGTACAAGGAATACGCCAACATCATCAACGACCAGAGCAAGCGCCACATGACGCTGCGCGGCCTGTTCGAGTTCAAGGTCGACCCGGCCAAGGCGATTCCGCTGGAGGAAGTCGAGCCCGCCAAGGAGATCGTCAAGCGCTTTGCCACCGGTGCGATGTCGCTCGGCTCGATCTCGACCGAGGCCCACACCACGCTGGCGCTGGCGATGAACCGCATCGGCGGCAAGTCCAACACCGGCGAAGGCGGCGAGGACGAGAAGCGCTACCGCAACGAACTGCGCGGCATCCCCATCAAGCAGGGCGATACCCTCAAGGGCGTGCTCGGCGACGGCGTGATCGAGAAGGACCTGGAACTGCAGGCCGGCGACTCGCTGCGCTCGAAGATCAAGCAGGTGGCGTCGGGCCGTTTCGGCGTGACGGCCGAGTACCTGGCCTCGGCCGACCAGATCCAGATCAAGATGGCGCAGGGCGCCAAGCCTGGCGAAGGCGGCCAGCTGCCGGGCCACAAGGTCTCGGACTACATCGGCAAGCTGCGTTACTCGGTGCCGGGCGTGGGCCTGATTTCGCCGCCGCCGCACCATGACATCTACTCGATCGAGGATCTGGCACAGCTGATCCACGACCTGAAGAACGTCAACCCGTCGTCGGATATCTCGGTCAAGCTGGTGTCCGAAGTGGGCGTCGGCACGGTGGCCGCGGGTGTGTCCAAGGCCAAGGCCGACCACGTCGTGATCGCCGGCCATGACGGCGGCACCGGCGCCTCGCCGTGGTCGTCGATCAAGCACGCTGGCACGCCGTGGGAGCTGGGCCTGGCCGAGACCCAGCAGACGCTGCTGCTCAACGGGCTGCGCAACCGCATCCGCGTGCAGGCCGACGGCCAGATGAAGACCGGCCGCGACGTCGTCATCGGCGCGCTGCTGGGCGCCGACGAGTTCGGCTTCGCCACGGCGCCGCTGGTTGCCGAGGGCTGCATCATGATGCGCAAGTGCCACCTGAACACCTGCCCGGTGGGCGTGGCCACGCAGGATCCGCAGCTGCGCAAGAAGTTCCAGGGCAAGCCGGAGCACGTGGTCAACTTCTTCTTCTTCGTTGCCGAAGAAGCCCGCGAGATCATGGCCCAGCTGGGCATCCGCACCTTCGACGAGCTGATCGGCCGCGCCGACCTGCTCGACACCAAGGCCGGCATCGAGCACTGGAAGGCGCGCGGCCTGGACTTCAGCCGCATCTTCCACCAGGTGTCGCTGGGCGCGGACGTGCCGCTGTACCACACCGACGTGCAGGACCACGGCCTGTCGGCCGAGGCCGGCAAGGCGCTCGACCACGTGCTGATCGCCAAGGCCCGTCCGGCGATCGAGAAGGGCGAACGCGTGTCGTTCATCCAGCCGGTCAAGAACGTCAACCGTACCGTCGGCGCGATGCTGTCGGGCGTGGTGGCCAAGCAGTACGGTCATGAAGGCCTGCCTGACGACACCATCCACATCCAGCTGCAAGGCACCGCCGGCCAGTCGTTCGGCGCGTTCCTGGCGCATGGCATCACGCTGGACCTGGTGGGTGACGGCAACGACTACGTCGGCAAGGGCCTGTCGGGCGGCCGCGTGATCGTGCGCGCCCCGCACGAGTTCCGCGGCGATCCGACCCGCAATATCATCGTCGGCAACACCGTGCTGTACGGTGCCATCGCCGGTGAAGCGTTCTTCAACGGCGTCGCCGGCGAGCGCTTCGCGGTGCGCAACTCGGGCGCCGTGGCCGTGGTGGAAGGCACCGGCGACCACGGTTGCGAGTACATGACGGGCGGCACGGTGGTGGTGCTGGGTGGCACCGGGCGCAACTTCGCGGCCGGCATGTCGGGCGGCGTGGCCTACGTCTACGATGAGGACGGCCTGTTCGACAAGCGCTGCAACACCTCGATGGTGGCGCTGGAAGCGGTGCTGGCCTCGGCCGACCAGGAGAAGGGCCAGCCCCAGTCTTCCTGGCACAAGGTCGACGGCAAGCGCGTGCTGGATGAAGTCATCCTGCGCAACCTGATCGAGCAGCACTTCCGCTACACCGGTTCCGAGCGCGCCAAGGCGCTGCTGGCCGACTGGACCACGGCACGCCGCAAGTTCGTCAAGGTCTTCCCGACCGAGTACAAGCGCGCGCTGGGCGAGATGTACGCCAAGGAACAGGCCGCCCGCGACAGCGACCGCGAAGCCATCGCGGCCTGAGCGCAGCACCGACGCAGCGAAGGTCCGCGGGCAACCGCCGCGGACCGGACAAGATACTGACCCCACAGCGAGGCCGGCGACGCCGCCGGTCCCGCGCAGCATGACCAAGGACGCAACATGGGTAAGGCGACTGGCTTTCTCGAATTTCCGCGCCAGAACGAAGGCTACGAACCGGTAGTCAAGCGCGTGAAGCACTACAAGGAATTCGTGTTCGCGCTGTCCGACAGCGAAGCGAAGCTCCAGGGTGCGCGCTG
This sequence comes from Cupriavidus sp., assembly GCA_013362725.1. Classification (GTDB taxonomy): domain Bacteria; phylum Pseudomonadota; class Gammaproteobacteria; order Burkholderiales; family Burkholderiaceae; genus Cupriavidus. Next base: position 1,034 of record JABFVP010000600.1, on the reverse strand, counting down.
CATGGACTGCGGCATTCCGTTCTGCAACAACGGCTGCCCGGTCAACAACATCATCCCCGACTTCAATGACCTGGTGTACCGCCAGGACTGGAAGTCGGCGATCGAGGTCCTGCACCAGACCAACAACTTCCCCGAGTTCACCGGCCGCATCTGCCCGGCGCCGTGCGAGGCCGCCTGCACGCTGGGCATCAACGAGCTGCCGGTGGGCATCAAGTCGCTCGAGCACGCCATCATCGACAAGGCCTGGGAAGAGGGCTGGGTCAAGCCGCAGCTGCCGCGCCACAAGACCGGCAAGACCGTCGCCGTGGTCGGCTCGGGCCCCGCCGGCATGGCCGCCGCGCAGCAGCTGGCACGCGCCGGCCATGACGTGACCGTGTTCGAGAAGAACGACCGCATCGGCGGCCTGCTGCGCTACGGCATCCCCGACTTCAAGATGGAGAAGTCGCTGATCGATCGCCGCATCGAACAGATGCAGGCCGAAGGCGTGACCTTCCGCGCCGGCGTGATGGTGACCGACGGCGAACTGCCGGCCGGCATCAAGAACTATGCGCGTGAAACCATCTCGGCCCAGGCCTTGATGGAACAGTTCGACGCCGTGGTGCTGGCGGGCGGCTCGGAAGTGCCGCGCGACCTGCCGGTGCCGGGCCGCGACCTGGCCGGCATCCACTTCGCGCTGGAATTCCTGATCCCGCAGAACAAGGAAGTGGCCGGCGACGGCGCCAACGAGATCCGCGCCGAGGGCAAGAACGTGAGCGTGATCGGCGGCGGCGATTCCGGCTCCGACTGCGTCGGCACGTCCAATCGCCACGGCGCCACCTCGGTGACCCAGTTCGAGCTGCTGCCGCAGCCGCCGGAAGAAGAGAACAAGCCGCTGGTGTGGCCGTACTGGCCGATCAAGCTGCGCACCTCGTCGTCGCACGACGAAGGCTGCGAGCGCGACTGGTCGGTCGCCACCAAGGAATTCATCGGCGAGAACGGCAAGGTCACCGCGCTGACGGCCTGCCGCGTCGAATGGAAGGACGGCCGCATGCAGG
>JABFVP010000675.1 GCA_013362725.1 Cupriavidus sp. | reverse complement strand
CGCGCCATGCCGGCACCACTGGAGACGGGCATGGATCTCAACTACTCGGCGTCCGACGATGCCTTCCGCGAGGAAGTGCGTAGCTGGCTCGAAGCCAACTTGCCGGCGGACATCCGCAGCAAGATTCTCAATCACCGCCGTCCGAACCGCGACGACCTGGTGCGCTGGCACAAGATCCTGGCCGGCAAGGGCTGGTCGGCGCCGCATTGGCCGGTGCAGTATGGCGGCACCGGCTGGAACGCCACCCAGCGCCATATCTGGGACGAAGAGAATGCCCGCGTCGGCGCGCCCGGCGTGCTGCCGTTCGGCGTGGCGATGGTCGCGCCGGTGATCATGAAGTACGGCAACGAGCAGCAGAAGTCGTACTACCTGCCGCGGATCCTCGACTGCACCGACTGGTGGTGCCAGGGCTATTCGGAGCCGGGCTCGGGTTCGGACCTGGCCTCGCTGAAGACCCGCGCCGAACTGACGTCCGACGGCAAGCACTACATCGTCAACGGCCAGAAGACCTGGACCACGCTCGGCCAGCACGCCGACATGATCTTCTGCCTGGTGCGCACCGACCCCGAAGCCAAGAAGCAGGAGGGTATCTCGTTCCTGCTGATCGACATGAAAACCCCGGGCATCACGGTGCGCCCGATCATCATGCTCGACGAAGAGCATGAGGTGAACGAAGTCTTCTTCGACAACGTCAAGGTGCCGGTCGAGAACCGCGTCGGCGAAGAGAACAAGGGCTGGACCTACGCCAAGTACCTGCTCGGCCATGAGCGCACCGGCATTGCCCGCGTCGGCAATTCCAAGCGCGAGCTTGGCTTCCTAAAGCGCGTGGCGCGCCAGCAGCAGAAGAACGGCAAGCCGCTGCTGGAAGATCCGGTGTTCGGCGCCAAGGTCGCCGCGCTGGAAATCGAACTGATGGCGCTGGAGATCACCGTGCTGCGCGTGGTGTCGAGCGAAGCCGCTGGCAAGGGCCCCGGCCCCGAGGCCTCGATGCTGAAGATCAAGGGCACCGAGATCCAGCAACTGCTGACCGAGTTGATGGTCGAGGCCGTCGGTCCGTACGCGCAGCCGTTCGACACCGCCTACCTGGAGTGCGAGACCGAGCACGCCGTGACCGGCTACGACGACGCCGCGCCGCTGGCCGCGTACTACTTCAACTATCGCAAGACCTCCATCTACGGCGGGTCCAACGAAATTCAGAAGTACATCATCAGCCAGATGATTCTGGGGCTGTGAGGAGACACGCATCATGAACTTCAATCTCAGCGACGAACAGAAGCAGCTGGCCGACGCCGTCCGCCGTTTCATCGACAAGGACTACGGTTTCGAGGACCGCAAGAAGCGCTATGAAAGCGCCGCCGGCTACGGCGAATCCGCATGGGGCGCATTGGCCGAACTCGGCCTGACTGCGCTGCCGGTGCCGGAAGCGCAGGGCGGTTTTGCCGGCAAGGCCCTGGACATGATGGTGGTGCAGCAGGAACTGGGTCGCGGCCTGATCGTCGAGCCGTACCTGGCCACCGTGGTGGGCGCCTACGCCCTGGGCCTGGCCGGCGGCCAGGACGCGCTGCTGGAGCGGGTGGCCGGCGGCGAGCTGAAGCTGGCGGTGGCGTTCAACGAGCCGCAGGCGCGCTATGAGCTGAACCACGTGCGCGTCACCGCCCGCGATGGCAAGCTCAACGGCCGCAAGACCGTGGTGGTGCACGGCGGCCAGGCCGACCAGCTGATCGTATCGGCGCGCAGCAGCGGCGGCGATGCCGACCAGGATGGCATCTCGCTGTTCCTGGTCGATGCGAAGGGGGCCGGCGTCAGCATCAAGGACTACCGCACCATCGACAACCTGCGCGCGGCCGACATCACGCTCCAGGATGCGCCCGCGCAATTGCTGGGTGAAGCCGGCAAGGCCTTCGCGCTGGTCGAGCAGGTGGCTGACTACGCCGCAGTGCTGCTGTGCGCCGAGGCCGTGGGCGTGATGGACACGCTCAACGCCGCGACGCTGGAATACGCCAAGACGCGCCAGCAGTTCGGCCAGCCGATCGCGCGCTTCCAGGCACTGCAGCATCGCATGGTCGAGATGTTCATCCACGCCGAGCAGTCGCGCTCGATCACGCTGCTGGCCGCGGCGCGCTTCGAGGAGGCTACGCCCGAAGAACGGCGCCGCTATGTCTCCGCCGCCAAGGCGCGCGTGGGCCAGGCGGCGCGCACGGTGGGCCAGGAAGCGGTGCAGATCCACGGCGGCATGGGCGTGACCAACGAACTTCCGGCCGCGCATATGTTCAAGCGGCTGACCATGATCAACACCACCTTCGGCGACGTCGATCATCACCTGGGCCGGTTCGCCGCCCAGTCCAGGTTCCAGGAAGCTGCCTGATCCCGTCAGTCCAGTCAAAACCGCGCTGCAGTCCAGGCGCGGTTTTTTTCTTTGCGCGCTGTTAGGGGCGGGTTCGGCAAATACGGACGCGCGCGCCCGCCTGCCATGCGATCATCGTGCGGACCAGTCAACCGCCATCACAACGGAGACACCCCCATGCTGTATTTCGAGGATTTTGCCGTCGGCAGCCGCCGCGAGCTGGGCTCCTACCTCGTCACCGAGGAAGAGATCCTGAGCTTCGCGCGCCAGTACGATCCGCAGCCGTTCCATATCGACAAGGAAGCCGCCGCCAACAGCATCTACGACGGGCTGATCTCGAGC
>JABFVP010000350.1 GCA_013362725.1 Cupriavidus sp. | reverse complement strand
GCCGTTGCCGGCGGGGCCGGTCGGTGTCGACCTTGCGCCGGAGCCGCTGCCGCCTGCCGACCCGCTGCGCCGCCACAAGACCAGTGCACGCGCGGTCTTCGACGCCGGCTGGCAGGCCGCCGAGCGCGCCGGCGGCTTCGACCGGCTGTTCTTCAACACGCGCGGCGAACTGCTCGAGGGCGGGCGCAGCTCGGTGTTCGTGCGCGTCGACGATCGCTGGCTGACGCCGCCGCTGTCGGCCGACATCCTGCCGGGCGTGATGCGGGCGGTAGTGCTGGAGACAGGTGGCGCGGCGCTGGGCGCGCCGGCCGAGGAAATCGAAGAAGCCGTGGTCACGCGCGCGATGCTGGCGCGCGCCGAGGCCATCGTCCTGGTCAACGCCTTGCGCGGCGCCATGCCGGCGACGCTTCTCGGCTAGCCGATGGCTACGGGTGATGGGTGTCGAGCACGCCGTCGCCCAGTTTCCAGCGCACCACGCCGGGCAGGTTGATCAGCTCGCGGTCGTGGCAGATCATCACCACGGTGCGGCCTTCGGCGGCGAGGTCGCCGACCAGCGCAATCACCTGCTCGCGCGCATGGCCGTCGAGGCTGGAGGTGGGTTCGTCGAGCAGCAGCAGCTCCGGCTCGAGCACCTTGGCGCGGGCCAGTGCCACGCGCTGGATCTCGCCGCCGGACAGGTATTCGGGCGCGGTGTCCTGCAGGTGCGAGACCCCGGCCCAGCCCAGCGCCTCGCCGACGCGAACGTCGATGTCGTGGCGCGGCAGGCCGCGCGCGCGCAGGCCGTAGGCGATGTTCTCGCGCACCGAGGTGCGGAACAGGTAGGGATGCTGGTGCAGGTAGGCAATGCGCCGGCGCAGCGCCGGCGGCAGCGGCGTCAGCGCCGCGCTGTGGGCGTGGCCGTGCGCATCGGTCCAGTGCGCGACCGCGCCGGGCGCGGGCTCCAGTCCCGCCAGCATGCGCAGCAGCGTGGTCTTGCCGGCGCCGTTCATGCCTGTCATCACGATCGCGGTGGCGCGCGGGATCACCAGCGTGTCGATCGCGAACAGCTTGCGCAGGCCGATGCTGCGCGCCAGCCCGTGCACGGTCAGCAGCGGCCCATGGGCAGAGGCGGCGGACTGTGTCATCGACGGAAGCCTCCGGCGCCCTGCAGCCAGGCCATGCCGATATTGACCAGCAGCGCCAGCGCCACCAGCACCAGGCCCAGCGCAATGCCCTGCGCGAATTCGCCCTTGCTGGTTTCCAGCGCGATCGCAGTGGTGATGGTGCGGGTCGAGCCTTCGATATTGCCGCCGATCATCAGCGCCGAGCCCACTTCGGCAATGACCCGGCCAAAGCCGGCGACCACCGCCGCCATCAGCCCGAAGCGCAGTTCGCGCAGCACCGTGACGAAGGTGCGCCAGCGGCCGGCGCCCAGCACCCAGGCGGTTTCGCGCAGGCGCACGTCGGCGCCTTGCAGCGTCGACAGTGCAAAGGCCAGCACCACCGGGAAGCCGATCACGGCTTGCCCCAGCACCATGCCGGCCGGGGTGAACAGCAGGTGCAGGCTGCCCAGCGGTCCCTGGCGCGTCAGCAGCAGGTAGAGGATCAGCCCGACCAGCACGGTCGGGAACGACAGGAAGGCCTGCGCCACCACCACCAGCGCGCGCCGGCCCGGGAACTGCCGCGTGGCGATCAGCCAGGCCGCGGCGATGGCCGGCACGGTGGCAATCGCCAGCCCCATCACCGCCACCATCAGCGAGGTCCAGACTATGAACCACAGGCCGGCGTCGCCGCTCGCCAGCAGGCGGAAGGCTTCGGCGGTGGCGCTGCCGATCTCCACCGCGTCAGGCGGAGAAGGTGTGCTCGACGGCGGGGAAGCTGCCGTCCTTGACGGCGGCCACGTAGGCGCGCACCGCGGCCTCGATCGACGGCTGCCCGTCCATGAAGTTGCGCACGAACTTGGCCTTGCGGCCCGGGTAGATGTTGAGCATGTCCTGCAGCACCAGCACCTGGCCGGTGCAGTCGGCGCCGGCGCCGATGCCGATGGTGGGCACCGCCAGCGACTGCGTGATCTCGCCGGCCAGCGCGGCCGGCACGGCCTCCATCAGTACCACCTGGGCGCCGGCGGCCTGCAGCGCCAGCGCATCGCGCCTGAGCTGGGCCGCGCCGGCGTCGGTCTTGCCTTGCACCTTGAAGCCGCCCAGCGCGTGCACCGACTGCGGCGTCAGGCCGATATGCGCGCACACCGGGATGCTGCGCTCGACCAGGATTTTCACGATCGGCGCCAGCCAGTCGCCGCCTTCGAGCTTGACCATCTGCGCACCGGCCTTCATCAGCGTGACGGCGCTGGCAAACGCGGCTTCCGGGGTCGGATAGGTGCCGAACGGCAGGTCGGTCAGCAGCAGCGCGGTCTGGTTGCCGCGCGCCGCGCATTCGGTGTGGTAGGCCATCTGTTCCAGCGTGACCGGCAGCGTGGTCTGCTGGCCCTGCATCACATTGCCGAGCGAGTCGCCCACCAGGATCATCTCGACGCCGCAGTAGTCGAGCAGCGCGGCGAAGCTGGAGTCGTACGCGGTCAGCATGGCGATTTTCTCGCCGGCGTCACGCATCGCCTGCAGTTTGGGAAGCGTGATGGTCTTGCGGGAGGGATCGAGGAGGTAGCTCATGGCAGTGCCCGTGTAGGACGGCCTTGCCGGTGCCGGGAGGGCTGCCCGCACGGCAACGACAGCCGTCGTTATTGTGTTGTGTCTGGCAGGCGAGGAGGCCTGTCAGGGCGCGGCGAGATTGAGAAAGGCCTTGCGGCCGCGCATGTTTTCGATGCGCGACAGTAGTGTACGGAAATCGTCGTCATTGTCCACCGGATTGAAGTGGGCGGTGTCGACCACCAGCACCGGCGCGTCGTCGTAGCGGTGGAACAGTTCGCCATAGGCGCCGGCCAGGCGCTGCAGGTATTGTTCGTCGATGCCGGCCTCGCCAGGCTCGCCACGGCGCACGATGCGCTCGCGCAGCAGCGACGGCGCCGCCTGCAGCACGATCACCAGGTCGGCGCGTTGCGGCGGCAGCGCCAGCCGCGCGGCGATGGCGTCGTAGAGAGCCAGTTCATCCCCGGACAGGGTCAGCGCGGCATGCAGGCGGTCTTTGGCGATCAGGAAGTTGCTGACCATGCGCTGGCCCGAGGCGACGCCCGCCTGCCACTGCTGTAGCTGCAGCGCGCGCTGGGTCAGGCACCACAGCTGCAGCGCCAGCGCATGGCGCGCGGGGTCGCGGTAGAACGGCTCGAGGAACGGGCTGCGGCGGGCGTGGTCGGGCAGTTCCTGGGCCTGCAGCGTGCGCGCCAGGCGCTGCGCCAGCGAGGTCTTGCCCGATCCGACGGGGCCTTCGACGACAATGCGGCGCAGGTGATCGAGCATGGCGCTCCGGGCGTCAGTGAGGGGGATGGCAGCGCCGCGGGCGCCGCCGCGCGGGTTCAGCCGGGCGTGCCGCCATGGCCAGCCTCGCCAGCCGCGGCCTGCATGCGCAGGCATTTGCAGGTGGAGACCTTCTCGATGCGCTGCGCGCCCACGCCGGCCAGGTAGTCGGCGGCGCGGCCGCGACCCGGGATCGCCAGCGCGGCGTCCAGCTCCAGCAGCGGCACCAGCGTGAAGGCGCGCTCGGTCAGGCGCGGGTGCGGCACGGTCAGGTGCTCGTGGTCATGCTGTTCGTCACCGAACAGCAGCAGGTCCAGGTCGAGCGTGCGCGGCGCGTTGCGGAACGGGCGCTCGCGGCCGAACTGGTCTTCGATGTGGTGGCAGATGCGCAGCAGCTGCGACGCGGTGAACGAGGTCTGCACCTTGACCACCGCGTTGTAGTAGTCGTCTCCGCCGGCATCGACCGGCGCGGTGCGATAGAGCGAGGAACGCGCCAGCACCGTGATGCCGACCTGCTGGGCCAGGCACACGATGGCGTCCTTGATGGCCTGGCGCGCATCGCCAAGATTTGCGCCGATGCCGATGAAGGCGAGAGTCATTTACGTTTCCTCCGGCTGGCCGGGGCCGGCATGTGCTGCCTCGCCCGCGTCCGAGTCGCTCCGGGAAGAAACTTTATCCGATTTCCGCGGACCGCGCCGGCGGCGCTTCTTGCGCGCCGGGCCTTCGCCTTCCGCGCCCTGGGCGCTACCTTGGCCGCCGCCCTGGCCGCCACCGTGGCCGCGCGGGCCGCGCACGGCGTCGATCAGGTCTTCGCGTTCATGCGGCTCGGCGTTCTGGAAATCGTTCCACCAGGCGGCCAGCTCGTCGGGCAGCTCGCCGGACTGGCAGCGCAGCACCAGGAAATCGTAGCCGGCGCGGAAGCGCGGCGACTCCAGCAGCCGGAACGGCATGCGGCCCACGCGCTTCTCGAAGCGCGGCTGCATGCCCCAGATATCGCGCATGTCGGTGACGAAGCGGCGCTGGATCGCGAGCTGGCCGGTCTGCTTTTCCAGCACCGTGTCCATGGCCGCGTTGAGCGCGGCGATGGCGTGCTCACCCTCGTCGCGCAGCTGGTTCCAGCGCTGCAGCACGTGGTGCCACAGCAGCGCGGCGAACAGGAAGCCCGGCGACACCGGCTTGCCGGCCTGCACGCGGCGGTCGGTGTTGTCCAGCGCCAGCTGCACGAAGCGCTGGCCCATCGGCTGCTCCAGCGCCACGTCCAGCAGCGGCAGCAGGCCCTTGTGCAGGCCCGCCTTGCGCAGCTCCTGCAGCGAGGCCCAGGCGTGGCCGGACATCAGCAGCTTGAGCATCTCGTCGAACAGGCGCGCGCTGGGCACGTTGTGGATCAGTTCGGCCAGTCCGGCGATCGGGTGGCGCGTGGCCTCGTCGATATCGAAGCCGGTCTTGGCGGCGAAGCGCACCACGCGCAGCATCCGCACCGGGTCTTCGCGGTAGCGCGTGGCCGGGTCGCCGATCATGCGCAGCAGGCGCGCGCGGATGTCTTCCATGCCGTGATGGTAGTCATGCACGGTCTGCGCGGCCGGGTCGTAGTACATCGCGTTGATGGTGAAGTCGCGGCGTTCCGCGTCTTCGGCCTGCGAGCCCCATACGTTGTCGCGCAGCACGCGGCCCGAGGCGTCGATCGCATGGGTCTTGCTGTCGAGCTCGGCGCGCTTCAGGCGCCGGCCTTCGGGCAGGGTCTCGCTGGCGATGGCGTCGACCAGCGCGCGGAAGGTCGAGACCTCGATGATCTCCTGCTCGCGCCCGCCGTAGAAGGTCACGTGCACGATCTGGAAGCGCCGGCCGATGATGCGCGAGCGCCGGAACAGCGACTGCACCTGCTCGGGCGTGGCATTGGTGGCGACGTCGAAGTCCTTGGGCTTGATGCCGAGCAGCAGGTCGCGCACGGCGCCGCCGACGATATAGGCCTGGTAGCCGGCCTGCTGCAGCGTCGAGGTGACCTTGACGGCATTGCGCGACAGCAGCGTGGGGTCGATCTGGTGCTCGTCGACGTTGACGATGCGTGGCATGTGGGCGCGGCCGGTACGGCGCTGCTTGGGGCCGGGCTTGCCCAGCAGCCGGGTAATGAGCTTCTTGATCACGTCAGAACAGATCCATGATGCGCCAGCCGGCCGCGGCGGCGTGGTGGCGCAGGCGATCGTCCGGGTTGGTGGCGATCGGCTCGGAGACCTTTTCCAGCAGGGGCAGGTCGTTGGCCGAGTCGCTGTAGAAGGTGGTGGTCTCGAAGTTGTCCCAGCCCGCGCCCTGGGCCTTGAGCCAGGCCTCGACGCGGGTGATCTTGCCTTCGCGGAAGCTGGGCACGCCGAAGACCTCGCCGGTGAACTGGCTCTCGGGCTTGCCGTCGACCGTGGCCGGCTCGGTCGCGATCAGGTGCTTGATGCCGAAGGCCGCTGCGATGGGCGCGGTCACGAAGCTGTTGGTGGCGGTGACCACGGCGCACAGGTCGCCGGCCTCGAGGTGCTTGTAGACCAGCGCGCGTGCCTGCGGCGTGATCACCGGGTCGATCACCTCGTGCATGAAGCGCAAGCGCATGGCATCGAGCCGGTCGCGCGGGTTGGCCGCCAGCGGCGCCAGCGCGAAGCGCAGGAAGGCCTGGATATCGAGCGTGCCGGCCTTGTAGTGGCCGTAGAACTCGTCGTTCTTCTGCCGGTAGATTACCTCGTCGACGACGCCCAGGCGGACCAGGAAGCGGCCCCATTCATGGTCGCTGTCGGTCGGGATCAGGGTGTGGTCGAGGTCAAAGAGTGCCAGATTCATGGGCGGCGATTTTACCTGAAGGCAGGATGGGGGTAGGGGAGCATGCGGTGCCGGGGCGGTCGCCTAATCCCGGAATTCGGCGAACATCTCGCGCAGCAGCGGCAGCGTGACCGGCCGCTTGCGCTCGAGCGAATAGGTGTCGAGCGCGTCCAGCAGCGCCATCAGGCTGGGCATGTCGCGGTAATGCCGCGTCACCAGCCAGTGCGTGATCTCGGGCGACAGCTGCAGGCCGCGCTCGCGTGCCGCATGCAGCACGGCGGCCTTCTTGTCGTCGTCGGACAACGGCGCGACCTGGTACACCAGGCCCCAGCCCAGGCGCGTGCGCAGGTCTTCGCGCACCGGCATCGCGCGCGGCGCCAGGCCGCCCGCCACCACCAGCGCGGTGCGCCCGTGCGCGCGCACCTCGTTGTAGAGCGAGAACACCGCGATCTGGCGCGCTTCGTCGAGCAGCTCGACGTCATCGACGGTGTAGAGCTGGCACCAGGGGTCGAACAGGAAATCGGAGAGCGGGTGGTGCGGGCTCAGGTAGCGGCAGCGGATGCCGTGCTGCGGCCCGGCCTCGCACACCGCATGCAGCAGATGGGTGCGGCCGCAGCCGACCTCGCCCCACAGGTAGATCAGGCGGTCGCTGGCGCGCTCCTGCGCCAGCGCGGGCGGCAGCTCGCGCAGGCGTTGTACCGCCTCGCGGTTGGACGCCACCACGAAATTCTCGAAGGTCGAAGGCGGCGGGCTGCCCAGCTCGAGCGACAGTTGCTTGGGACGCGGGGACATGACGTATGGCTAACTTCGGCTAGATTCGTGGAGCGGGCGGCAGCGGGTGGCGGGCGGCAGCCGTTATTTTCGATAGAGATCGCTGGCCAGGTAAACCCGCCGCAGCTGCCGCGCCCCCACCAGCAGCACGGCGCAGGTCGGCAGCGCCAGCAGCACGCCGAAGAAGCCGAACAGCTGGCCGAAGGCGAGCAGCGCGAAGATCACCACCAGCGGGTGCAGGCCAATGCGCTCGCCCACCAGCCTCGGGGTCAGGTAGAAGCTCTCGATGAACTGGCCGAAGCCGTAGACCACCGCCACCGCGGCCAGCCCGTACCAGTTGCCGAACTGCAGCAGCGCGGCCAGGATCGCCATCACCAGGCCGACGCCGAAGCCAATATACGGGATAAACACCGCCAGCCCGGTGAAGACCCCGACCGGCACGCCGATATCGAAGCCGGCGATGGTCAGCCCGATCGAATAGATCGCCGCCAGGATCACCATCACCAGGATCTGGCCGCGCAGGTATTGCGACAGCAGCGCGTCGGTCTCGTTGCTCAGCTCGCGCACCTTGGGCACCCAGCGGCGCGGCACCACGCCCTCGATACGGCGCATTACCATGTGCCAGTCCATCATCAGGTAGAACATGACGATGGGCACGATGAAGACGATGCCCGCCACCGTGATCAGCGCCGAACCCGACATCTTGACGTAGTTCAGCAGCACCGCCAGCAGGTCTTCCGGGCTGGCGGCGAAGCGGTCCGACATCATGTTGCGCAGCCCGGGGAAGTCGAAGCGCACGCGCACGCCGAACTCGGCCAGCCGCGGCGACACCACCGAATTGAGCTTCTTCAGCAGGATCGGCAGCTGCTCGCGCACCTGCGGGATCTCGCGCTGGAGCACCGCGATCAGCAGCAGCGCCAGCATCACGCAGACCACCGTCAGCAACAGGATCATCAGCGTCACGCCGATCGCGCGCGGCACCCGGCGGCGCTGCAGCCAGTCGACACCGGGGTTCAGGATATAGGCGAAGATGAATGCGAACAGGAACGGGGTCAGCACCGGCGCCAGCGCGATGATGGCGGCGAACAGCGCCACGGCCACGACGATCCACAGCAGGATGCGCTTGGCCTCTTGGTTCAACAGCGGGGCATTCATCAAGGGTTGCAGGAGGGCGGCAGCGCGGTTTGCGGCGCGGTCTCGCCGGAAACTGGAAGCGGGAGGCCTCTATCCGTTAAAATCGCGATTCTACTGGACTCGCGCCCGCCTTCCGCTGCCAAGCGACGGAAGCGACGGTGGCCCGAGAGCCGAATTCCTCACTTTATTTCCTCCAGGACAAGCAGGTTCCCATGAGCGCATCCCCGACCGCCGGCCAGGCAGGCCTTTCCTACCGCGACGCCGGTGTTGACATCGATGCCGGCGACGCGCTGGTCGACCGCATCAAGCCGTTCGCCAAGCGCACCATGCGCGAGGGCGTGATGGCGGGCATCGGCGGGTTCGGTGCGCTGTTCGAGCTGTCGAAGAAGTTCCAGGAGCCGGTGCTGGTGTCGGGCACCGATGGCGTGGGCACCAAGCTCAAGCTGGCGTTCCAGCTGAACCGCCATGACACCGTGGGCCAGGACCTGGTCGCCATGAGCGTTAACGACATCCTGGTGCAGGGCGCCGAGCCGCTGTTCTTCCTCGACTACTTCGCCTGCGGCAAGCTCGACGTCGACACTGCCGCCACCGTGATCCAGGGCATCGCGCGCGGCTGCGAACTGGCCGGCTGCGCGCTGATCGGCGGCGAAACCGCCGAAATGCCGAGCATGTACCCGGACGGCGAATACGACCTGGCCGGCTTCGCCGTCGGCGCGGTCGAAAAGAAAAAGATCATCGACGGCAGCACCATCGCCCCGGGCGACGTGGTGCTGGGCCTGGCCTCGTCGGGCGCGCATTCCAACGGCTACTCGCTGGTGCGCAAGATCATCGAGGTGGCCAAGCCGGACCTGAACGCCGACTTCCACGGCCAGCGCCTGCAGGACGCGATCATGGCGCCGACCCGGATCTACGTGAAGCCGCTGCTGTCGCTGATCGAGACGCTTCCGGTCAAGGGCATGGCCCACATCACCGGCGGCGGCCTGACCGAAAACGTGCCGCGCGTGCTGGCGCAGAACGTCACCGCGGTGCTGCATCGCGATGCCTGGACGCTGCCGCCGCTGTTCCAGTGGCTGCAGGCGCAGGGCCGCGTCGCCGACGACGAGATGCACCGCGTCTTCAACTGCGGTATCGGCATGGTGGTGATCGTCGCCAAGGAAGACGCCGAACGCGCCATCCGCCACCTGCAGGCCGCCGGCGAAGCCGTATGGCAGATCGGTGAGATCCGCGAGCGTGCCGAGGGCGAGGCCCAGACCATCGTGATCTGACGCGGCGTCAGCGTTCCCCAATAAAAAACGGCGCATGCCTTCGGGCATGCGCCTTTTTTTTGTCTCTGGCGCCGGTTAGGGGTTTACCCGACTCGCGCAGCGCCATTTTGCGGGCTACGCCGCATTCGTGCATTGCACCAAAATCCAGCATGCATATGCACCATCTCTGACAAACAATATTTCTCTTGATTGTATGGCGGTTTATGGCCTAATGTACTGAGCAAAGGCGAGGCACATGCATGCCTCGTCGGAGACAAGCCAGCGCGCAGCCACACCGAAAGGCGCGCACTGACAGGCCAGGGACCATTGGAGGATCCACCATGCAAGCAGTCAGCCTCGACACAGCCGGCAAGAGCGGCGCGTCGGCCCAGAAGCAATCCGTCGCGCGCGTTGCCGGGGCCAGCCTGGCCGGCACCACGCTCGAGTTCTACGACCATTTCATCTACGGGTCGGCCGCCGCGCTGGTCTTCCCCAAGCTGTTCTTCCCGCAGAGCGATCCGCTGACCGCGACGCTGCTGTCCTTCGCCAGCTACGGCGTCGCGTTCGTGGCGCGGCCGCTTGGGGCGGCGATCTTCGGCCACTTCGGCGACAAGATGGGCCGCAAGTCGATCCTGATCATCACGCTGCTGATGATGGGCCTGGCCACCTTCGGCATCGGCCTGCTGCCGACCTATGCCGCGGCCGGCGCGCTGGCGCCGCTGCTGCTGGTGCTGCTGCGCGTGGTGCAGGGCCTGGCGCTGGGCGGGGAGTGGGGCGGGGCGGCGATCATGGTCAACGAGCTCGATCCCGAAGGGAAACGGCGCGGCATCCTCGGCAGCCTGGTACAGCTGGCGGCGCCGATCGGCCTGCTGCTGGCCAACGGCATCTTCGCGCTGGTGACGTGGCAAGTATCGGAACAAGCCTTCCTCAGCTGGGGCTGGCGCGTGCCGTTCCTGATGTCGGCGCTGCTGGTCGGGGTCGGGCTCTATATCCGCGCCAACGTGCGTGAATCCGGCATGTTCGAGAAGCTGGAGGAATCGCATGCCGAAGCGCGCGCCCCCATCATGGAAGTGCTGCGCAACTACAAGAA
>JABFVP010000007.1 GCA_013362725.1 Cupriavidus sp. | reverse complement strand
CCATCGCGATCATCACGCGCTGGCGCATGCCGCCGGAGAGCTGGTGCGGATAGCGCTCGAGCACGCGCCGCGCTTCGGGAATGCGCACCAGTTCCAGCATGCGCAGCGCCTCGGCGCGCGCCGCGGCGCGGCTCTTGCCCTGGTGCAGGCGGATCGATTCCGCGATCTGCTCGCCCACCGGGAACACCGGGTTGAGCGAGGTCATCGGCTCCTGGAAGATCATCGCCACGTCGGCGCCGCGCACGCTGCGCAGCGTGGCGTTGTCGGTGCGCGCGAGGTCGATCACCTCGCCGCCGCGCCGGCGCAGCGCCATGCTGCCCGACGCGATCTTGCCGCCGCCATGCTCGACCAGCCGCATCAGCGCCAGCGAGGTCACCGACTTGCCCGAGCCCGACTCGCCCACCACTGCCAGGGTCTCGCCGCGGTCGACATGGAAGGACAGGTTGCGCACGGCCTCGACGGTGCGCTCCGAGGTAGCGAAGCGCACCGTCAGTCCGTTCACCGAGATGACGCGCTCGGGCGGCAGTGCGATGCCTGATGCGGAGGCGTGCGATTGCACAGGGGTAGTTGCCACTGGAACTCCTTCGGTTGCTGCCTGATGTCGCGGTGCTGCGCGTCAGCCGTAGATCGAAACGTTGACCGCTTCGCCGACCCTGGCGAAACCCCGGTACATGCCTTCGGTATTGAACGGCAGCGTGACATTGCCGGCGCGGTCCACCGCGATCAGGCCGCCGCGGCCCTGGATCGCGGGCAGTTTCTCCCTCACCACGCGCCGCGCCGCCTCGTCGAGCGACACGCCGGCATAGCGCATCTGCGCCGCGACATCGTGCGCGGCCACGGTGCGGATAAACATCTCGCCGGTGCCGGTGGCGGACACCGCCGCGACGTCGTCGGCATAGCAGCCGGCGCCGATCAGCGGGGTATCGCCGACGCGGCCCACCTGCTTGTTGGTGACGCCGCCGGTGGAGGTGGCCGCCGCGAGGTTGCCGCGGCTGTCGCAGGCGACCGCGCCGACGGTGCCGAACTTGCTGTCGGGATCGATCGGTTCCTCGCCGCGCGCCTGCTGCGCGGCCAGCGCGGCGGCGTCGTGGTCGAGCAGCGCCATGCCGGAATTGCCGCGCGCACGCTGCCATTGGTCGTGGCGGGCCTGGGTGAAGTAGTACTCCGGCCCTACCAGTTCCAGCCCTTGCGCCTGCGCGAAAGCCTCGGCGCCGGCGCCGGCGAACAGCACGTGCTCGCTGCGCTCCAGCACCGCGCGCGCGGCCAGCACCGGGTTGCGCAGGCGCGTGACGCAGGTCACCGCGCCGGCATCGAGGGTTGCGCCATCCATTACCGCCGCATCCAGTTCATAGGTGCCGGCATGGGTCAGCACCGCGCCCTTGCCGGCATTGAACAGCGGGCATTCTTCGAGCAGGCGCACCGCCTCGGTGACCGCATCGAGCGCGCTGCCGCCATCGGCCAGGATGCGCTGGCCGGCTTGCAGCACGTGTTGCAGCGCTTCGATGTATTCGCGTTCGCGGGCCGCATCCATCGCCGCGCGGGTGATGGTGCCGGCGCCGCCGTGGATGGCAATGACAGCTGCTTGCATAAGGATAAGGAGACTCGGAGACTCAGGACTTGCGGGGGTTGGACGGCCGCGGGCGGCGCGCGCCGGTGTTGGCTTCGGCAGGTTGCACTGGCATCGGCGCGGACCGGCGCGCGGGCTCGGCCTCGGGCGTGCCATACAGCCACGGCAGCAGGAATTCGGTCATTTCGGCGGCGGCCTTGACCGGGCGTTCGGCCCGGTGCGCCACCGCGCCGCACAGCGCCTCGATCAGCGCCAGCACGGTGGCATCGGAGTTGGCCGAGAGCCGGTTGCCGGCCTGCGCATACAGCGCGATATCGGCCAGCGGCGCCAGCGGCGAGGTCGGGCCGTCGGTCAGCGCCAGCACCTTGCCGCCGTGCGCCTTGACGCGCTGGGCCAGCTCGATGGTGTCGGTGACGTAGCGCGGAAAGGCGATCACGATCAGCAGGTCGCTCGGCTGCAGCTTGAACAGCTGGCGCGCCGCGTGCGAGGCGCCGCCCGCACCGGCCACCGAGGTCACCATGCGGCAATGCATTTCCAGGCCGTGTTGCAGCAGGCCCGCCAGAAAGCCGCTGGCGCCAAAGCCCGCCACGTAGACGCGCTGCGCACCAAGGATCGCCGAGACCGCCCGCTCGCACGCCTGCGCGTCGATGCCGCGCCTTGTGGCTTCGGCATTGGCGGCCGCATCCTCGAGCGAGGCGGCGAATACTTCGGCCACGGTGGCGGGTCGTTCCAGCTCGCTGCGCAGCCGCTCCACCGGCGCCAGCGTGGCTTCGAACCCGCGCACCAGCTCAGCCCGGAACTGCGGATAGCCATCGAAGCCGAGTGCGCGGGCAAAGCGGTTTGCCGTCGCTACGGATACCTCCACCGCCGCGGCGAATTCGTCGATGCGCATGGTCGCTGCGCGAAACAGGTTGGCCAGCACGTATTCCGCCATGCGGCGGTGCGCCGGCGTCAGCGCCGGCAGGCTGCGGGCAATGCGGTCCGAAATCGAATGGCCAATTTGCATGGTGGAAGCGGTGGATCGACTGCGCATCAGCGGGCGCGTCGTTGTGAAAATGAATTTACACGCAACCGACTTCCAAGAAAATAGAGTTTTGCCAGACCAAGGGTAATCCCTAGATCCACCGGCTTTCGCGGCACTTTCGCGGTGCATGGATCGACGCGCTTCGACCCGCTTTGGCGCGCCCCCTGCACCGGCACGGCGTGCCCCGCACCGGAAACGCTACAATGCGGGCCAGCGCCACAGCGCCGGCCGCGGCCCGCGTTCACGGCGCTTTTTCTGTTTTTTACTCAGGCATTTCCCCTCCCGTGATCCGAATCGACCAGCTAGTCCTTCAGCGCGGCACCAAGGTGCTGTTCGACCACACCAGCGTGACGCTCACCCCGGGCGAGCGCGTGGGCCTCGTCGGCGCCAACGGCAGCGGCAAGTCGACGCTGTTCGCGCTGTTGCGCGGCGAGCTGCATCCGGACGGGGGCGATGTCAGCGTGCCGGCGCAGTGGCGGGTCGCCCACGTGGCGCAGGAAACGCCGGCGGTCAGCCGCACCGCGGTCGACTACGTGATCGACGGCGATACCCGCCTGCGCGAGATCGAGGCCGCCATTGCCGCGGCCCAGGCGAGCGGCGACGGCAGCGCCGAAGGCGAAGCCCACGCCGCCTATGCCGACGCCGACGGCTACACCGCGCCGGCGCGCGCCGAGGCCCTGCTGCTGGGCCTGGGCTTCACGCTGGCGCAGGTATCGCAGCCGGTGGCATCGTTCTCGGGCGGCTGGCGCATGCGCCTGAACCTGGCGCAGGCGCTGATGTGCCCGTCGGACCTGCTGCTGCTCGACGAACCGACCAACCACCTGGACCTCGACGCCATCGTCTGGCTGGAAGACTGGCTGGCGCGCTATCCCGGCACGCTGGTGATGATTTCGCACGACCGCGAATTCCTCGACGCGATCTGCAATGTCACGGTGCATATCGAGAACCAGCAGCTGCGCCGCTACGGCGGCAACTACACGCTGTTCGAGACCCTGCGGCTGCAGCAGATGGCGCAGCAGCAGGCCGCCTACGTGCGCCAGCAAAAGGAAATCGCGCACCTGGAATCGTTCATCACCCGCTTCAAGGCCAAGGCGACCAAGGCGCGCCAGGCGCAGAGCCGGGTCAAGGCGCTGGAGAAAATGGAGCGGCTGGCGCCGGTTCACGTCGCCGCCGGCTTTGCCTTCGAGTTCCGCGAGCCCGATGCCGCGCCCAACCCGATGATGGTGCTCGACGGCGTCGATTGCGGCTATGCCGAGGCCGATCCGCCCGTCACCATCCTGCACCACCTGGCGCTGTCGATCCAGAACGGCCAGCGCATCGGCCTGCTGGGCGCGAACGGCCAGGGCAAGTCGACGCTGGTCAAGACCCTGGCCGGCACCCAGGACCCGCTCAAGGGCAACCTGCGCCTGGGCAAGGGACTCCAGATCGGCTACTTCGCCCAACACCAGCTGGAAACGCTGCGCGACCACGACTCCGCGCTGCAGCACCTCGCGCGCCTCGCGCCCGACGTGCGCGAGCAGGAGCTGCGCGACTTCCTCGGCAGCTTCAACTTCCGCGGCGACATGGCCACCACGCCGATCGAGCCCTTCTCCGGCGGCGAAAAGGCACGGCTGGCGCTGGCGCTGATCGTCTGGCAGAAGCCCAACCTGCTGCTGCTCGACGAACCGACCAACCACCTCGACCTCGATACGCGCGAGGCGCTGACCATGGCGCTGGCGCAGTTCGAAGGCACGCTGATCCTGGTCTCGCACGACCGGCACCTGCTGCGCGCGACCGCGGACCAGTTCATGCTGGTGGCCGACGGCACCATCCGGCCGTTCGACGGCGACCTCGACGACTACCGCGACTGGCTGCTGCAGCAGGCCGCGGCCAAGCGCAACGCCGCGGCCGCCGCGCACCAGTTCGAGGCCGCCGGCGATGCCGCGGCGACGGTTAACCGCAAGGACCAGCGTCGCGCCGAAGCGGACGAGCGCCAGCGCCTGTCGGCGCTGCGCAAGCCGCTGACCAAAGAACTGGAAAAGGTCGAGAAGCGGATGGCTGTGCTGCAAACCGCCAAGGAAGAGATCGACCGGTTCATGGCCGACGAAGGCAGCTATGCCGAGGCCAACAAGACGAAGCTGATGGAAATGCTCAAGCGCCAGGGCGAGGTCAACGGCGAGCTTGAGACGCTGGAAGAAAAGTGGCTGGAGCTGCAGGAGCAGATCGAGCAGATTGCGTGACGTCTTCCGCGACGCTTTGCTCCCCTCTCCCGCTTGCGGGCCGGCGCATGGCAAGCATCGAGCCGCGTCACTTCGTGGACGCACTGCCCTCTCCCCCGCCCCTCTCCCAGAGGGAGAGGGGAGCAAACCCGCAGGTGGGATGCCGCTGCGGCCCCACGCAAAAAAACCGGCGCACACAGCGCCGGTTTTTTCATTCGAACGCTCCCATCCCTCAGCGGAAATTCTTCTCCCTGCGGATCAGCCCGACCGCCAGCGTCAGCGTCAGCACGAACAGCCAGATCAGCGACCAGGCCGGCACCGACAGCCCCAGCACCGGCGGCAGCGGCGCGGTGCACAGGCCGTCGGAGTAGAACAGCTGCGGCAACACCTTGGCGGTGGGCAGCGCATTGACCCAGTTCTCGAGCGGATCGATGCCGCACGAAGCCTTGGGATTGAGCAGCAGCGACACGTGATAGACCGCCACCGCGATGCCGGCGATGCCGGACAGCATGCCCAGGCCCTGCCACAGCGAGCGCGTGTTCTGCGCCACCGCGGCCAGCAGCGAGAACACGCCGATGCCGATGAAGGCGAAGCGCTGCATCACGCAGAGCGGACAAGGCTGGTAGCCCTTTTCGAACTGCAGGTAGAGCGCGACGCCGACCAGGGCGAAGGAGACGATGGCAATCAGCAGGAAATAGGCGCGGGAATTGGCTTGCATCATTGGAAC
This sequence comes from Cupriavidus sp., assembly GCA_013362725.1. Taxonomy (GTDB): domain Bacteria; phylum Pseudomonadota; class Gammaproteobacteria; order Burkholderiales; family Burkholderiaceae; genus Cupriavidus. The sequence continues at coordinate 4,909 of JABFVP010000007.1, read as the reverse complement.
TCAGGTGATCCGGTAATCGTTGCCGTCAGTGCAGGGCTCGGCGTTGCTGCGCATTATTACCGATTTTGCCGCGCCTGCCGTCGGCGCACATGCGGCAAAACCGGCCAGTCTCGAAGGCGATGCCGGTGCCCATGGCTCAGTCCAGATGGCGCACGCGGTCGATGGCCTGCTCGATGCGTTCCACCGCGATCACTTCGAGCCCGTCGATCTTCTGCTTGGGCGCGTTGGCCTTGGGAATCACGGCCAGCGTAAAGCCCAGCTTGGCCGCTTCCTTCAGGCGTTCCTGCCCGCGCGGGCTGGGGCGGATCTCGCCGGCCAGGCCGACTTCGCCGAACACCACCAGGCCGCGCGGCAGCGGCTTGTTGCGCATCGACGAGTGGATCGACAGCAGCACCGCCAGGTCGGCGGCGGGCTCGGTGATCTTGACCCCGCCCACCGCGTTCAGGAACACATCCTGGTCGAAGCAGGCGATGCCCGCGTGCCGGTGCAGCACCGCCAGCAGCAACGCCAGCCGGTTCTGCTCCAGCCCCACCGCCAGCCGGCGCGGGTTGGGCACATGCGCGGTATCGACCAGCGCCTGGATTTCGACCAGCAGCGGCCGCGTGCCTTCCTGCGTCACCAGCACGCACGAGCCCGGCACGGTCTCTTCATGCTGCGACAGGAACAGCGCCGACGGATTGCTGATGCCGCGCAGGCCGCGCTCGGTCATGGCGAACACGCCCAGCTCGTTGACCGCGCCGAAGCGGTTCTTGAAGGCGCGGATGAGCCGGTGCGACGAATGGGTATCGCCCTCGAAATACAGCACCGTATCGACGATATGCTCGAGCACGCGCGGCCCCGCCAGGCTGCCCTCCTTGGTCACGTGGCCGACCAGGATGATGGTGGTGCCGCTGCTCTTGGCGATGCGCGTGAGCTGCGCCGCGCATTCGCGCACCTGCGCCACCGATCCCGGCGCCGAGGTCAGCGCCTCGGAATACAGCGTCTGAATCGAATCGATCACCGCGACCTCGGGCTTTTCCGCTTCCAGCGTGGCCTGGATCTTCTCCAGCTGGATTTCGGCGAGCAGTCCCAGCGACGGGCTCTCGACGCCCAGGCGCTGCGCGCGCAGCGCGATCTGCGCGCCCGATTCCTCGCCGCTGACATAGAGCACGCGGCGCTGCCCGGCCAGGTTGGCCAGGGCCTGCAGCAACAGCGTGGACTTGCCGATACCGGGATCGCCGCCGATCAGCACCACCCCGCCCGACACCAGGCCGCCGCCCAGCACCCGGTCGAACTCGTCGATGCCGCTGGAAAAGCGCGGCACGTCGGCGGCTTCGATCTCGGCCAGCTTGCGCACCGTGGCCGATGCCGCGAGCGGCTGGAAGCGCTTGTTCGCGGCGGATTCCGCCACGGTCTCCACCAGCGTGTTCCACTGCTGGCAATGCGGGCACTGGCCGGCCCAGCGCGGCGTGGTGCCGCCGCATTCGGTACAGGTATAGACAGTCTTGCTCTTGGCCAACGGAGGTCCTTGCAGAAATGATCGAGCCGGGCCTGAAGCGGCCCGGCTTGCGGAGATGGCGTGGTGGGCGAAGCGGCCCGCGGCAGCACACGCGGGTACAGCGTAACCGTGCGGCGCTGCGCCTGCACCGCGCTGCCCAGCGCGCACGTCAGGCTACATCAGGCCACCACTGGCGCGGCGCTGTCCGATGCGGTGATGGTCGCCACCGTGGTCGGCACCCGCGGCGCCAGCGCGCACATCAACTCGTAGCCGACCGTGCCGCTGGCCTGCGCCACTTCGTCGATCGGCAGGCCCTGACCCCACAGCGTGACCGGGCTGCCGACGCGGGCCTTCGGGCACGGCGTCAGGTCGACGCACAGCATATCCATCGACACGCGCCCGACCAGCTCGGTGCGCACGCCGTCGACCAGCACCGGCGCGCGCTGCTCGCCCCAGCCCGACGCGTGGCGCGGGTAGCCGTCGGCATAGCCGCAGGCGACCACGCCGATGCGCATCGGCCGCTCCGCGGTGAAGAGCGAGCCATAGCCGACGGTGTCGCCCGGCTGCAGGTCCTGCACCGCGATCAGTTCGCTGTGCAGCGACATCGCCGGCTGCAGCCCGGTGCCCGCGATATCGGCATCGCGGCCGGTGGGCGAGGCGCCGTACAGAATGATGCCGGGACGCACCCAGGCGCGGTGCGCCTGCGGATGCCACAGCACCGCGGCGGAATTCGACAGGCTGGCCTCGCCCGGCAGGTTGGCGGTGGCGGCGTCGAAGGCCTCGACCTGGTGGGCGATGCCGCGCGGTCCGTCGGCATCGGAGAAATGCGTCATATGGACGATGCTGCCCACGCACGGCATGGCGCGCGCGCGCTCCCAGGCGGCGCGGTATTCCGCCGGGTGGAAGCCGAGCCGGTTCATGCCGGTGTTGAGCTTGAGCTGGATCGCCAGCGGACCCCTGGGGCGCGCGCTTTCCAGCATGCGCAGCTGCTCGTCGCAGTGGATCGCGGTGGTCAGCCGGTATTGCTCGATCAGGGCGATGTCCTGCGGCTGGAAGAAGCCCTCCAGCAGCAGGATCGGGCCCTGCCAGCCGAGCTCGCGCAGCAGCACGGCCTCATTCAGGTCCAGCAGGCCGAAGCCGTCGGCTCCGCGCAGTGCAGCAAAGACGCGGCGAATGCCATGGCCGTACGCGTTGGCCTTGACCACCGCCCAGACGCGCGCATCGGGCGCCTTGCGGCGGATCACGTCGAGATTGTTGGCCAGGGCGGGTTGATGGATGACGGCTTGGATCGGTCTTGGCATGGGAAATCACATCAGGGTAGCGGACAGAGCCGGCAGCGGCGCGGGCGGATTATGCCCGCGGCGTGGGCTGCCGGGACGGCTCTGTCTCAGTATCGATGGCGCAAACGTCACCTGTCGGTGTGCCGCAGCACGGACCGGCGACCAGTATGGCCGACGGCGTGGCGACGGTTGTGGCGACGGATATGCGGGATGGCCGCAATTGGCACGCCCGGGTATCCCCGTCACCATATCTCGCCGGACGCACACCAGATCAGGGAAAGTCCGGTCCGGCGGGCCGCGGTGGCAGCCGTTATTTGAACACATTCGGATGCTGTTGCCGGGGGTCATCGGGGAATCGGCAAGGCAATTTGCTGTCAAAAAGAGCCGTTGCCGGGGTTCGGGAATGTCATGTTTTCGTGATATAAAGCCGGACGCTCCGGCCATGTTCTAAAAGCGAAGCATTATGTCAATGACTGTCAGGCAGGCCTCACGGCGCCGCAGCGCAGCACCTACGACACAATTCGACACGGCCGCGGCACAAGGTTCCCTGCAAACCACGGCCTCTGCGGCCGGCACCAGCCTGGCCCCCGTGAATGGAGCGCGCGATGGAGAGAAAGTCGACAGCATGAAGAAGGGTTTTTACACCATCATGGCCGCGCAGTTTTTTTCCTCGCTGGCCGACAATGCCTTACTGATCGCCGCCATCGCCCTTCTCACCGAATTGCACTCCCCGCAGTGGATGACCCCGCTGCTCAAGCTGTTCTTCGTTCTCTCCTACGTCATTCTTGCCGCCTTCGTCGGCGCCTTCGCCGACTCTATGCCCAAGGGGCGGGTGATGCTCATCACCAACGCCATCAAGGTGGTCGGCTGCGCCATCATGATGTTCGGGCTGCATCCGCTGCTGGCCTACGGCGTGGTCGGCTTCGGCGCGGCGGCGTATTCGCCCGCCAAGTACGGCATCCTGACCGAGTTGCTGCCCCCCGAAAAACTGGTGCTGGCCAACGGCTGGATCGAAGGCCTGACGGTAGGCTCGATCATCCTCGGCACGGTCGTGGGCGGGGCGCTGATTTCCGTCCATGTCTCCAGCCTGCTGCTGCGCCTGGACCTGCCCTACATCAATACCGGCATCGACACCCCGGCCGAGGCCGCGATGGTGGTAATCATGCTGTTCTATGTGATCGCCTCGGTCTTCAACCTGTTCATCCCCGACACCGGCGCGCGCTATCCGGCGCAGGAAAAGAACCCGATCAAGCTGATCGCAGAGTTCGGCGACTGCTTCCTGGCGCTGTGGCGCGACAAGCTCGGCCAGATCTCGCTGGCGGTGACCACGCTGTTCTGGGGCGTGGGCGCGACGCTGCAGTTCATCGTGCTGAAATGGGCGGAGAAATCGCTGGGCCTGAACCTGTCCCAGGGCGCGCTGCTGCAGGCCGTGGTGGCCGTGGGCGTGGCGGTCGGCGCGATCCTGGCCGCGGCGCGCATCCCGCTGCGCAAGTCGCTGTCGGTGCTGCCGTTCGGCGTGGCGATGGGCGCCACCGTGATGCTGATGGCGTTCTACACCAAGGACGCGATGCCGCAGGTCACGCTGGACGTGCTGGGCCTGCACATGCCGCTGTACATGGCCATCGCCTACCTGTTCCTGATGCTGGTGGGCGCGATGTCGGGCTATTTCGTGGTGCCGATGAACGCGCTGCTGCAGCACCGCGGCCACGTGCTGCTGTCGGCGGGGCACTCGATCGCCGTGCAGAACTTCAATGAGAATGTCTCGGTGCTGCTGATGCTGTGCCTGTACGCGCTGCTGATCAAGCTCAACGTGCCGATCGGCGTGGTCATCATCGCGCTCGGCCTGTTTATCTGCGTGACCATGGCGCTGGTGCTCAAGCTGCACAAGTACAACGTGCGCACCTTCAACTCGCTGGCGATGATCGGCGAGGACAAGCACCACTAGCGCCCTCACGGCGCGGCCGCCGCGGCGGCCGCCGAGCTCGCGTCAGGCGTCGTCCTGGCCGGCTTGCGGTCCTGCCCGCGGCGGTTCTTCAGTGCGCGCCAGCGCCCGCTCCTGCCATCCCGGCGGCACCACGAAACCGCGCGAGCATTCGCGCCACCAGCCCGGCGCCTGCGGCCCGGCCGGTTCCAGCTCGCACAGCATCACCGG
>JABFVP010000310.1 GCA_013362725.1 Cupriavidus sp. | reverse complement strand
GCCTGGTGCTGTCGCGCCAGGCGCTGACGCCGTTCGCGCGCGATGCGGCGCAGCGCGACGCGATCGCGCGCGGCGGCTACGTATTGCGCGATGTGCCGGCACCACGCGTGGTGCTCGTCGCCACCGGCTCCGAGGTGGAAATCGCCATGCGCGCGGCGGTGCAGCTGGCCGATGCCGGCATCGCCGCGCGCGTGGTGTCGATGCCCTGCGTCGAGCTGTTCTACGCGCAGGACGCGGCGTACCGCGACACGGTGCTGCCGCCGGGCGTGCCGCGCGTCAGCGTCGAGGCCGGCAGCACCTGGTTCTGGCGCGGCGTGGTGGGCGAGCGGGGCAGGGCGCTGGGCCTCGACACCTTCGGCGAGTCGGCACCCGCCGAGGCGCTGTACCAGCACTTCGGCCTGACGCCGGATCATGTCGCGGCGGCCGCGCTGGCCGTGCTGGAGGACGCGTGATGACTACCCATGCCATCCATTCCATCAATGCCATGCCCTGCGCCGCGGTGCTGATCGACCTCGACGGCACGCTGGTCGACAGCGCGCCGGACATCGTCGGCGCCGCCAGCCGGATGCTGGCCGATCTCGGCAGCACGCCGCTGCCGTTCGATACCGTCGCGGGCTTTATCGGCCGCGGCGTGCCCAACCTGGTGCGGCGCGTGCTGGAGACCGCGCAACTCGCCACGCGCATCGACGCCGCCGACGCGGTGGCGCTGTTCCATCGCCACTATGCCGGCACCAACGGCCGGCTCGGCACCGTGTTTCCGGGCGTGGAAAGCGGCCTCGCCGCGCTCCGGCGCGAGGGCTATCGGCTGGCATGCGTCACCAACAAGCCGCGCGCGCTGGCGGTGCCGCTGCTGGCCATGACCGGCCTGGCCGCCTACCTGGAAGTGCTGGTCGCCGGCGATTCGATTGCGCAGATGAAGCCGGATCCCGAGCCGCTGCGCCATGCCTGCCGCCTGCTCGACGTCGATCCCGCGCATGGCGTGCTGGTGGGGGATTCAGCGGTTGACGTGCAGGCGGCCCGCACGGCCGGCATGCCGGTCTGCCTGGTGCGCTATGGCTACGCCGGGCCCGGCGGGCCGGCCGCGCTGGGGCCGGATGCGCTGATCGATTCACTCGAGGCATTGCCGGCGCTGCTGACGCCGGTACGGCTGGCGCCAGCCGCCTGAGCTGCGGTCCGTCCGCGGGCAATGCAGGCAAGGATTCAAGACAACGACATGGAGACAGCATGACTATCAAGGTTGCCATCAATGGCTATGGGCGCATCGGCCGCAATGTGCTGCGCGCCCACTATGAAGGCGGCAAGCGGCACGACATCGAGATCGTCGCCATCAACGACCTCGGCAACGCCGCGACCAATGCCCACCTGACCCAGTACGACACCGTCCACGGCCGCTTTCCCGGCGAGGTCGCGGTCGACGGCGATGCGTTCCGCGTCAACGGCGACCGCATCCGCGTGCTGGCCCAGCGCAATCCCGCCGAACTGCCGTGGGGCGAACTGGGCGTGGATGTGGTGATGGAATGCACCGGCCTCTTCACCACCAAGGACAAGGCCTCGGCCCACCTGAAGGGCGGCGCGAAGAAGGTGATCATCTCCGCCCCCGGCGGCAAGGACGTCGACGCCACCATCGTCTATGGCGTGAACCACCACGTGCTGAAGGCGGCCGACACGGTCATCTCCAACGCCTCGTGCACCACCAACTGCCTGGCGCCGCTGGTCAAGCCGCTGCATGAAAAGCTGGGCGTGGTGAATGGCCTGATGACCACGGTGCATGCCTACACCAACGACCAGGTGCTGACCGACGTCTATCACGAAGACCTGCGCCGCGCGCGCTCGGCCACCATGTCGATGATCCCCACCAGGACCGGCGCCGCCGCCGCGGTGGGGCTGGTGCTGCCGGAACTGGACGGACGTCTGGACGGCTTTGCGGTGCGCGTGCCGACCATCAATGTGTCGCTGGTCGACCTTTCCTTCGTCGCCGCGCGGCCCACCACCGTCGAGGAAGTGAACGGCATTTTGAAGGCCGCGGCGCAAGGGGAGCTCAAGGGCATCCTGGACTACAACGCGGCGCCGCTGGTCTCGGTGGATTTCAACCACAACCCGGCCTCGTCGACCTTTGACGCCACCCTGACCAAGGTCAACGGCACGCTGGTCAAGGTCTCGGCCTGGTACGACAACGAATGGGGCTTCTCCAACCGCATGCTGGATACCGCGGTGGCGCTGGCCAGTGCCCGCTAGCAGGAGGCCATGATGAGCGAATCCCATGCAACGCACGCGCTACCGCAATCCCCGGCGCCGCACACGCTGGCCGCGCTGCTCGCCACGGGCGGGCTGGCTGGCAAGCGCGTCTTCATCCGCGCCGACCTCAACGTCCCCCAGGACGCCGCCGGGCAGATCACCGACGACACCCGTATCCGCGCTTCCGTGCCTGCCATCGCGGCCTGCCTGCAGGCGGGCGCTGCGGTGATGGTGACTTCGCACCTGGGCCGGCCCGAGGAAGGGCAGCCGGACCCGCGCCACAGCCTGGCGGCGGTGGGGCGCCGGCTGTCGGAACTGCTGAGCCGCAAGGTGCCGCTGCTGTCCGGCTGGACCGAGGGCGGCTTCCAGGTGCCGCCCGGCCAGGTGGTGCTGCTCGAGAACTGCCGCATGAACCGGGGCGAGAAGAAGAACAGCGACGAACTGGCGCAGAAGATGGCC
>JABFVP010000299.1 GCA_013362725.1 Cupriavidus sp. | reverse complement strand
GGCCCGCGCCGCCCGCCTGAAAGAGTGCAACCGGTCCCAGGCCGTGCCGGGACCGCGAGAACAGGAATTGAACATGCAACCCGAATTCTCCAATCCCGCCGGCATGCCCGCGCGGACACCCGCCGCGACCGACAAGCAAGAGTACCTTGCCATGGTGCTGCTGGTGGATGACCAGGCCATGGTCGGCGAAGCGGTGCGCCGCGCGCTCGCCACCGAGGCCGATATCGACTTCCATTACTGCTCGCAGCCGGATGAAGCGGTGGCGGTGGCGCAGCGCACCAAGCCCACCGTGATCCTGCAGGACCTGGTGATGCCGGGCATGGACGGGCTGACGCTGGTGCAGCGCTACCGCGCCAACCCCGCCACGCGCGATATCCCGATCATCGTGCTGTCGACCAAGGAAGAAGCCGCGACCAAGGGCGCGGCCTTCGCCGCGGGCGCCAACGACTACCTGGTCAAGCTGCCGGACAGCATCGAGCTGATCGCGCGCATCCGCTACCACTCGCGCTCGTACCTGAACCAGCTGCAGCGCGACGAAGCCTACCGCGCGCTGCGCCAGAGCCAGCAGCAGCTGCTGGAGACCAACCTGGAGCTGCAGCGGCTGACCAATTCGGACGGGCTGACCGGCTTGTCCAACCGGCGCTATTTCGACGAATACCTCGGCGCGGAATGGCGCCGCGCGCTGCGCGAGCAGACCGGGCTGGCGCTGCTGATGATCGATGTCGACGCCTTCAAGGCCTACAACGACACCTATGGCCACGTCGCCGGCGACGACGTGCTGCGCCGCGTCGCCGCGGTGATCCGCGACAATTGCACGCGAGCCACCGACCTGCCCGCGCGCTTTGGCGGCGAAGAGTTCGCCATGGTGCTGCCCGGCACGTCGGCCGGCGGCGTGCGGCTGCTGGCCGAAAAGGTGCGGCGCGCGGTGCAGGGGCTGGCCATCGCCCACAGCGGCTCGCCCGCCTTCAACTGCGTCACCGTCAGCATCGGCGGCGCGGTGCTGGTGCCGCAGCCCGACGCGCAGCCCAGCCAGCTGGTGCAGGCGGCCGATGCGGGCCTCTACCAGGCCAAGCGCAACGGCCGCAACCAGGTCATGATGTCGCCGGCCTGAGGCGGGGCAGCAATCACGACAGCAACAACCGGTTACACATCTGCGCCAGCGGCCTGCTGGCCCGCGGACGCGCCTCGCCGCGCCGCCGCGCTCGCGCTGCCAAGGCGCGTCGCCTGCCGGGCCCGCGCAGGCATCACTTCCTGTCGGAATCGTCCGACACTGAATTCGGAGCGTCGCGCCTGTCTGGCCTGCGGCTTCAAACCTATCGTTGCATCACGGCAAGCGTGATCCCGCGCCTGCATACCAGACAGCAACTGGCCACGCGGCCGCCGCGATCCGCGCCGGCATGGGCCAGCTCGTCTCTGACTCTAACAGCAAGAGGTGACCCATGCTTCGATCCAAGACCCTGTTCCTCGGCCTCGCGCTGGCCGCGACTGCGGTGCTGACCGCCTGCGGCGGCGGCGATGACGGCATCGACGACCGCATCGGCCTGAGCAAGCCGAGCGTGCGCGTGATCCACGCCGTCACCGGCGGCCCCAATGTCGACGTGCTGCAGAACGGCACGCTCACCAGCATGGTCAACAAGCCCTACAAGTTCGTCTCGACCTACTTCAACGTTGAAACCGGCAACCAGCTGATCTCGTTCAATACCGCCGGCACGCAGACCGAACTGGCCCGCGCCAGCCTGGTCGCGGCCACCGGCCACAAGTACACCGTGGTGGCCGTGCCGGGTGCGTCGGTCGCGGAAACGGTGACGATCGACGATCCGTTCGGCAAGGGCCTGCTGTCGAACAAGGCGCGCGTGCGCTCGCTGAACGCCTCGTTCAATGCGCAGAACGTCGACATCTATGTGACCCTGCCCGCGATCGACCTGAACTCGGTCGGCCCGACCTTCGCCGCGGTGGGCTACAAGCAGGCCTCGCCTGCATCGGGCCAGGATTCGATCGACCTGGACGGCAACACCACCTACCGCCTGCGCATCACCCCGGCGGGTACCAAGACCGTGATCTTCGACTCGGGCGCGCTGACGCTGGCGAACAACGCCGACTGGCTGATCACCACCATCCCGTCCGATGGCATCGCCGGGCTGACGCCGAACAAGATCAAGGTGCTGGTGGCGCGCGGCGACGACGAGTCGCAAGCCGGCCTGGAGCTGGTGACGCAATAACCGCTGTCGCGGTTGCCCGTGGCAGGCGGGCAGCAGGCGCGGAGGCCGGTCCGGAGGGACCGGCCTCTTTTTTTGCTTTAAGGCTGGGCGTCGCGCCGCGCCGGCGTTTCGTCGGCGGGCTCCAGCTCGGCCTTCAGCACGGCCAGGTGCGAGATATACGTCTCCAGTTCGGCCCGCCCCTGCGCGGTGATGCAATACACGCGGCCGCTGCCTTCGACCAGCTCGGCGGTGATGGCGCGCGCCATCATCAGGCTGCGCAGGATCGGCCGCAGCGAGCGGATGTTCTTGTCGATGCCGCGCTCGCGCAGCCGGTCGACCAGGCTGAGTACCGTCGACGGGCTCGACTGGACCAGCTTGAGCACATAGATTCGTGAGAAAAACCGGTCAAGGGTAGGCGGTTTCATGGGCGCTGTCGGCGCACCCGATGGTGCGGGAATCCTGATCATCATGCGCAGCCCATGACTGCTGCCGCAGTCGGGCACTCTCTGGCAAAAAGGCGGGCACCGCGCCCGCGAAAGCAAACGGGGTGCGCGAAGGCACCCCGAAAGCTTGCGTTGCTTGCGCCGGCCGCTTGCCGGGCCGGCGCCATTCAGGGGCGCTCGCTCGCGCTAGTCTTCCTGGAACGCTTCCTCGCGCTTGGCCTTGATCGACGGCAGCGCCACCACTGCCACCAGCGCGGCGGCGGCGATCAGCAGGCCCACCGACAGCGGCCGGGTCACGAACACGGTGAAGTCGCCCCGCGACAGCAGCAGCGTGCGGCGGAAGTTCTCTTCCATCATCGGCCCCAGCACGAAGCCGAGCAGCAGCGGCGCGGGTTCGCACTTCAGCTTCAGGAACAGGTAGCCGATCACGCCGAAGCCGGCGGCCATGAACACATCGAAGGTCTGGTTGTTGACCGAGTACACGCCGATGCCGCAGAACACCAGGATCGCCGGGTACAGGAAGCGGTACGGCACGGTCAGCAGCTTCACCCAGATGCCGATCATCGGCAGGTTCAGGATGATCAGCATCAGGTTGCCGATCCACATCGACGCGATCAGGCCCCAGAACAGCGACGGGTTGCTGGTCATCACCTGCGGGCCGGGCTGGATGTTGTGGATGGTCATCGCACCGACCATCAGCGCCATCACCGCATTGGGCGGGATGCCCAGCGTCAGCAGCGGAATGAACGAGGTCTGCGCCGCGGCGTTGTTGGCCGATTCCGGACCAGCCACGCCTTCGATCGCGCCCTTGCCGAACTCATGCGCGTTCCTGGAGGTCTTCTTCTCCAGCGAATACGCTGCGAACGAAGCCAGCGAGGCACCGCCGCCCGGCAGGATGCCCAGCGCCGAGCCCAGCACCGTGCCGCGCAGCACCGCCGGCGCCATGCGCTTGAAGTCTTCCCTGGTCGGGAACAGGTTGGTGACCTTGTTGGTGAAGGTCTCACGGGCTTCCTTCTGCTCCAGGTTGGCGATGATCTCGGCAAAGCCGAACATGCCCATCGCCAGCGCTACGAAATCGATGCCATCGGTCAGCTCGGGCACGTCGAACGAGAAGCGCGCGGCGCCGGAGTTGACGTCGGTGCCGATCAGGCCCAGCAGCAGGCCCAGCACGATCATCGCGATCGCCTTGGGCAGCGAGCCGGACGCCAGCACCACGGCGCCGATCAGGCCCAGCACCATCAGCGAGAAATACTCGGCGGGCCCGAACTTGAAGGCGATCTCCGACAGCGGCGTGGCGAAGGCGGCCAGGATCAGCGTGGCCACGCAGCCGGCGAAGAACGAGCCCAGCCCGGCGGTGGCCAGCGCCACCCCGGCCCGGCCGCGCCGCGCCATCTGATAGCCGTCGATGGTGGTCACCACCGACGACGATTCGCCGGGCAGGTTCACCAGGATGGCGGTGGTCGAGCCGCCATACTGCGCACCGTAGTAGATGCCGGCCAGCATGATCAGCGCGGCCACCGGCGGCAGCGTGTAGGTGATCGGCAGCAGCATGGCGATGGTGGCCAGCGGCCCCAGGCCCGGCAGCACGCCGATCAGCGTGCCCAGCACGCAGCCGAGGAAGGCGTAGGCCAGGTTCTGCAGCGACAGCGCGGTGGAAAAACCCAGCGCGAGGTGTTCAAACAATTCCATGATGCGGCGCTCCTTAACCGGTGATGAAGGCCGGCCACACCGGCATCTGCAGGTTGATGCCGTAGACGAAGGCGCCCAGGCTGATCAGCACCAGCACCACCGCGTTGAGCAGCGCGCCCTTCCAGCTGAACTCATGGCTGGCCATCGACGACACCAGCACCAGCACGAACACCGACAGCACCATGCCCAGCGGCTTGAGCAGCAGGCCGAACAGCACCACCGAGCCGAGGATCCACAGCAGCGTCTTCAGGTCCCAGCGGGCCAGGTGGTCCTGCTCGCCCTTGGGCGACATCGAGGTCAGCAGCACCACCGCCCCCAGCACGGCCAGCACCAGTCCCAGCAGGAATGGAAAATATCCGGGTCCCATCTTGGCGGCCGTCCCCATGGAATAGCCGCGAGCGACCCAGGAAAAGCCCAGCCCGACCAGAACGAACATCAGGCCGGAGGCAAAGTCCTTTTGGCTGCGTATGCGCAAAACGATTCTCCTCAAAGTTCACGAAATGCCGTGCCGGGGGCGCACTGGCTCAGGCGCGATAGACATGCAAGCGGGCATGCTCCCCGACGGTTGACCCGAACCTTAGAGACGTGATCTTTCAGGTGCCTTTCATTTGTCCTGTTTTAGGGGTATTCACCAATAACCCCTGAAAACAAGGCGATTCCGACGATGAGGCACGCGCAAATACATCACGTTGTGATGTATTTGGACACAGCGAATCCGATGGGAAATTCGACAGGAACGTCAGGCCGAAGTCAGGCCGAAGTCAGGCCGAACAAGACGGCGCACGCCCTGGCATCAATGCAGGGCGCGGCCGCAAAGACGCGTGCCGATGCCATGGCGGCAGGCCGCGCGTGTGCTGGGAAGGAGTGTCAGCGGTGACACGATGACACATCGATCTTTCGGAAGGCTTTCAATGCGGGCGTCGCAGCGCGATCAGCGCGCGGCCTCGGCCGCCGGCCTGGCGCTGCTCGCGGCTTCGACAACCTCGCCTGCGTCTTCGCATGGCGTGCCCATGCTGGTATCTGGCGCCTGCCCCACCGCCTGCGCCGGATGCGGCGCCGCGGGCAGGATCCGGCTGCCGCGCCAGTTGCCGAAGCGGTAGTAGCCGAGCGCCAGCGCCAGCGACACCACCGAGCCAAGCGGAAAGCTCCACCAGATCGCGTCGGCGCCGAGGCGCGGCCCCAGCGCCCAGGCGAACGGCAGCCGGATTACCCACATCGACAGGAACAGGATCACCAGCGGCGCCATCACCGCGCCGGTGGCGCGCACCGTGCCGAAGATGACGATGGTGAAGCCGAACAGGATGAACGACCACAGCACCACCACGTTGATATGCTGGGCGATGCCGATGGCGACGCCGTCGGTGCCGAGGAACAACCCCAGCGAATGGCGGTTGAACAGGTAGATCAGCGCCACCAGCGCGCCGGTCATGGCCACGTTGAACAGCAGCCCCATGCGCGTGATGCGGGCCACGCGCTGCCACAGCCCGGCGCCGACATTCTGCGCCACCATCGACGATACGCTCGCGCCCACCGCCAGGGCGGGCATCTGCACATAGGTCCACAGTTGCGACGCCACACCGTAGGCAGCGGTGGTCTGCGATCCGTAGGCATTGACCAGCGCCATCATTACGATCGCGGACGACGAGATCACCACCATCTGCAGGCCCATCGGCAGGCCCTTGACCACCAGCGCGCGCAGGATCGCCGGGTCCGGCACCAGCAGCGCCAGCTGGCCGCGGTGCAGCAGCAGGAAATGCCGGCGCCGGTACAGCAGCACCATCATCGCCGCCAGGCTCGCCAGCTGGGCGATCAGCGTGGCCAGCGCCGAGCCGGCGATGCCCATGGCGGGGATCGGGCCCACGCCGAAGATCAGCACCGGGTTGAGCACCACGTCCAGCACCACCGACAGCAGCATGAACCAGAACGGCGTGCGCGAATCGCCGGCGCCGCGCAGCGTCATCATCACGAAGTTGTAGAAGTACATGAACGGCAGCGCCAGGAAGATGATGCGCAGGTAGGCCACCGCCAGCGGCGCTGCATCGGGCGGGGTCCGCATCGCCGCCAGGATGTCGGGGGTGTAGAAGTAGCCGAGCGCCGACGCCAGCACCGACAGCGCGACGAAGAAGGTGGTGCTGGTGCCGACCACGCGGCGGGCCTCGCCGAGGTCGCGCGCGCCGACGGCCTGGCCGATCATGATGGTGTTGGCCATGCTGATGCCGAACACCACGCCCAGCAGGAAGAACAGGATGATGTTGGCGTTGGAGGTGGCGGTCAGCGCGGCCTCGCCCAGGAAGCGCCCGACCCAGACCGAATTGATCGAGGCGTTCAGAGATTGCAGGATGTTGCTGCCGAGCACCGGCAGCGAGAACAACAGCAAGGTCCGGCCGATCGGGCCGGTGGTCAGTCTGGCATCGGGCTTCATGGGGCGTCGCGAGGCGGAAATCCGCCCAGTCTATTCCTGCCCCCCGGGGCCTACAAGCATGCCGTCCGCATCGCCCCCCGCGCCGCTCACCCGCCGCGCTCCCCGCCTTTTTACCTGAATGAGTTATTTCCGGCCGATGACCGCCGCCGCATACTCCGGCTGGGACCAGCGCGTCCCGGGCCGGCTGCCGGACGGGGTTATCCGGGCTTATCCGGATGGATCCGGCATGCGAGCGCCTTCCGTCGCAGTCAAAACAAGGAGGTGGGGTCATGTTTGTCGGTTTCGAGCCTGTTGCCGGCGCCCTGGTGCCGTTTGCCTATGACTGGCCGATGGTGGGCCTGTCGTTCCTGATCTCGGTGTGCGGCGCCTATGTCGGCCTGCGCTGGTCGCGCCGGGTACGCCAGCCCGACGGGCGCCTGGACGTCGACCGGCTGCTGTGCGCCAGCGTGGCGCTGGGCGGCGGCGCGGTCTGGTCGATGCATTTCATCGGCATGGTGGCCTACCAGACCCCGACCCACCGCGAGTTCGGCCTGTTCACCACGCTGGCCTCGCTGCTGGCAGCCATGGTGATCGCCGGAGCCGGCCTGGCGATTGCCTCGCGTCCGCGCGGCGCCCGCACCGGCAACGTGGTCAAGGGCGGCGTGCTGACCGGCCTGGGCGTGGTGGCGATGCACTACACCGGCAGGGCGGCGATCCGCTCCAACACCCGCTTCGACTGGGATCTCGCCATCATCGGCTTGTCGGTGGTGATCGCGGTGGTGGTGTCGGTGGTGGCGCTGTGGCTGGCCACCACGGTCAAGACCGGCGGCAAGCAGCTGGCGGCGGCCGTGGTGATGGGCGTGGCGGTCTGCGGCATGCACTACACCGGCATGTCGGCCGGCACCATGATCTGCACCAGCCCCACCTACGCACCCAGCTTGTTTGCGATCGAAGGCGACAGCATCGGCTATGCGGTGTTCGGGCTGAGCCTGATCACGCTGCTGGTGATCCTGGTGGTGGAAGCCACGCGCGCCGGCGCCGTGGCCGGGACCGCCGCGATGGCACGCACCCGCGACCCTGCCTGACACCGGACGACGGACTGACGGGCCGGCGCGCCCGTTCCCGCACATTCCTGGCGGACCAGCACCCGGCGCGCTGCATGAACGCGGCGGCCGGGTTAAGCTTGCGCTTTCACCGCCCACCAGGAGAACACGCATGTACCAGGATCTCGCCCTCTATATCGACGGGGAATTCATCAAGGGAGGCGACCGGCGCGAGCAGGAGGTCATCAACCCGGCCACGCAGGAAGTGCTGGGCCAGCTGCCGCACGCCACGCGCGCTGACCTGGACCGCGCCCTGGCCGCCGCGCAGCGCGCCTTCGAAACCTGGAAGACGACCTCGCCGCTGGAGCGCGGCAAGATCCTGCGCCGCGTCGGCGAACTGGCGCGCGAGCGCGCCCGCGACATCGGCCGCAATATCACGCTGGACCAGGGCAAGCCGCTGGCCGAGGCGGTCGGCGAGATCATGGTCTGCGCCGAGCACGCCGACTGGCACGCCGAGGAATGCCGCCGCATCTATGGCCGCGTGATCCCGCCGCGCCAGGCCAATGTGCGCCAGCTGGTGGTGCGCGAGCCGATCGGCGTGTGCGCCGCGTTCACGCCGTGGAACTTCCCCTTCAACCAGGCCATCCGCAAGATCGTCGCCGCGGTGGGCGCGGGCTGCACGCTGATCCTGAAGGGACCCGAGGACTCGCCCAGCGCGGTGGTGGCGCTGGCGCAGCTGTTCCACGATGCCGGCCTGCCGCCGGGCGTGCTCAACATCGTCTGGGGCGTGCCGGCCGAGGTCTCGACCCACCTGATCGAATCGCCGATCGTGCGCAAGATCTCGTTCACTGGCTCGGTGCCGGTGGGCAAGCAACTGGCGGCGCTGGCCGGCGCGCACATGAAGCGCGTGACCATGGAGCTGGGCGGGCATTCGCCGGTGCTGGTGTTCGACGATGCCGACATCGATCCGGCCGCCGAGATGCTGGCGCGCTTCAAGCTGCGCAATGCCGGCCAGGTATGCGTGTCGCCCACGCGCTTCTACGTCCAGGAGAAGGCTTATGACCGCTTCCTGGCGCGCTTTACCGAGGTGATCGGCTCGATCAAGGTCGGCAACGGCCTGGAGGACGGCACCCAGATGGGCCCGCTGGCGCACGAGCGCCGCGTGCTGTCGATGGAGCAGTTCCTGGACGATGCCAGCCAGCGCGGCGGCAAGGTGGTCGCGGGCGGCTCGCGCCTGGGTGACAAGGGCTACTTCTTCGCCCCCACCGTGGTCACCGACCTGCCCGACGACGCGCGCCTGATGACCGACGAGCCCTTCGGCCCGGTGGCGCCGGTAACGCGCTTCAAGGACACCGCCGAGGTGCTGCGCCGCGCCAACAGCCTGCCGTACGGCCTGGCGTCGTATGTCTTCACCAACTCGCTGAAGACCGCGACCGAGGTGTCCAACGGGCTGGAAGCCGGCATGGTCAACATCAACCACTTCGGCATGGCGCTGGCCGAGACCCCGTTCGGCGGCATCAAGGACTCGGGCATCGGCAGCGAAGGCGGCCAGGAGACCTTCGACGGCTACCTGGTGACCAAGTTCATCACCCAGGCCTGAACACCGGGCGCGGTGCAAGGCGGCCTGCCGCCGGCTCCCTCCCGGGGCCCGCGGCGCCTCCCCGTCAGCGGAAGAAGATGCCGCGCGTCAGGAACGTATGATTCGCTTCTTCCGCCATCAGCCAGACCAGCACCAGCAGGCATAGCGGCGGGATCAGGATGGCGCAGATCAGCGCCATGCGCTCCCATGCCATGTGCATGAACACCGCCACGATCAGCCCCGCCTTCAGCGCCATGAACAGCAGGATCAGGGTCCAGCGCAGGTAGCCGGTGAAGTGAAAATAGTCGACCAGGTACGACAGCGTCGACAGCACGAACAGCAGCAGCCAGATCTTCAGGTACAGCCCGATCGGGTGCTGCTGCCCGTGGTGCGCCGCGTGCCCGGCATCCCCGCCGGTGCCGTGCGTGGGCGCCGCGGGCGCCGCGGGTGTTGTGGGATGCGATGCCATGACCACCCTCACCAAAGATAAAACAGCGCAAAGATGAATACCCACACGAGGTCGACGAAGTGCCAGTACAGTCCGGCAATCTCGACGATCTGGTAGTTGCCGGTCGCTTCGTAGCGCCCGCGCAGCACGCGCGTGGCCACCACCGCCAGATAAACCACCCCGCACGACACGTGCAGGCCGTGGAAACCCGTGATCATGAAGAAGGTGGAACCGAACTGCGCCGCCCCCATCGGGTTGCCCCACGGCCGCACGCCCTCGTCGACGATCAGCTTGGTCCATTCGAACGCCTGCATGCCGACGAACAGCACGCCGAACGCGGCGGTGACGAGCATCAGCGTCGCGCATTCGCGGCGCGCGCGCCGGTAGGCAAAGTTGACCGCCATCGCCATGGTGCCGCTGCTGGTGATCAGCACGAAGGTCATGATCGCGATCAGCAGCAGCGGGATGTCCGCGCCGCCCACATGCAGCGCGAACACCTCGCTCGGGTTCGGCCACGGCACCGTGGTTGACATGCGCACGGTCATGTAGCCGGTCAGGAAGCAGCTGAAGACGAAGGTGTCGGACAGCAGGAAGATCCACATCATCGCCTTGCCCCACGACACCTTGAAGGCCTGCT
>JABFVP010000409.1 GCA_013362725.1 Cupriavidus sp. | reverse complement strand
ATGACGAGCCGGTCCTGATCTACGCCACTTCCAGCCCCGACCAGGTCAAGGCGGTGCAGGCCGAACTGGGCGTCGAGCGCGCCGGCCACCTGGTCGAGCAATGCCTGGCCGCGGTCGCCGCCGGGCTGAAGGCGCGCGGCACGCACCGCTTCGTGGTGGCGGGCGGCGAAACCTCGGGCGCGGTGGTGCAGGCGCTGGGCGTGCGCGCGCTGCGCATCGGCGCGCAGATCGCGCCGGGCGTGCCGGCCACCGTCACGCTGGATGCCACGCCGCTGGCGCTCGCGCTCAAGTCGGGCAACTTCGGCGGCCCGGACTTTTTCGACGAAGCGCTGCGCCAGCTGGGAGGCCAGTGATGAGCACCGAAAGCAAGCTGCGCGAAGAGATCTGCCGCATCGGCGCCAGCCTGTACCAGCGCGGCTATACCGTGGGCTCGGCCGGCAACATAAGCGCGCGGCTCGACGACGGCTGGCTGATCACGCCGACCGATGCGTGCCTGGGCATGATGGACCCGGCATCGGTCGCCAAGGTCGCCGCCGACGGCACCTGGATGTCGGGCGACAAGCCGTCGAAGACGCTGACGCTGCATCGCGCCATCTATGACAACAACCCCGGGGCGCACGCCGTGGTGCATACGCACTCGACGCACCTCGTGGCCCTGACGCTCGCCGGTGTCTGGCAACCGGACGACGTACTGCCGCCGCTCACGCCCTACTACGTGATGAAGGTCGGCCATGTCCCGCTGATTCCCTACCATCGCCCGGGAGATCCCGCGGTGGCCGCGCGCGTGGCCACGCTGGCCGCGCAGGTGCGCGGCGTGCTGCTGGAGCGCCTGGGACCGGTGGTGTGGGAGTCCAGCGTATCGCGCGCCGCGTTCGCGCTGGAAGAACTGGAGGAGACCGCCAAGCTATGGATGACCATGAAAGACGTACCCGGCTTTGCCGCCCGCGCGGCGTTGCCCGACAGCGCCCTGGCTGAGCTGCGCGACGCCTTCCAGGCGCGCTGGTAGCACCAGCCCCGCTGCTTCCCTGACCACCCCGGCCTGATCCCGGCGCGGCGGCCCCGGCCACCGCGCGGGGGACGCGCACGCCCGCGATCCGCGCGTGGCCGCAACCACAAGACCAGACTCACCACCATACCCGGAGACCACCAATGCCATCCACCCAACCGGCGGCCAGCGTGCCCGCCTTCGACAGCCTGGGCGGCAACGCCCGGCTCGACACCGACGCCAAGATCGAGAAACGCGCCTACAGCAAGGTGTTCTGGCGCATCATGCCCTTCCTGATGCTGTGCTACGTGGTGGCCTACCTTGACCGCGTCAACGTCGGCTTCGCCAAGCTGCAGATGGGCCAGGACCTGGCCTTCTCCGAGACCGTGTTCGGCCTCGGCGCCGGCCTCTTCTTCATCGGCTACTTCCTGTTCGAGCTGCCCAGCAACCTGCTGATGCACAAGATCGGCGCGCGCATCTGGATCGCGCGCATCATGATCACGTGGGGCATCATCTCGGCGCTGTTCATGTTCGTGCAGACGCCGACGCAGTTCTACGTGATGCGCTTCCTGCTGGGCCTGGCCGAAGCCGGCTTCTATCCCGGCGTGATCCTGTACCTGACCTACTGGTTCCCGGCCAACCGCCGCGCCAAGATGATCGCGCTGTTCATGTCCGGCATCCCCATCGCCGGCATGTTCGGCAACCCGCTGTCGGGCTGGATCATGGACGCGTTCAACGACACCCACGGCATGCGCGGCTGGCAGTGGATGTTCCTGCTCGAGGCGCTGCCCGCGTTCGTGGTCGGCTTGCTGACGATTTTCGTGCTGCGCGACGGCATCGACAAGGCGCCGTGGCTGGATGCCGACGAGAAGCGCGTGCTCAAGCGCAATATCGAGGAAGACCAGCGCAATGCCGGCGCCGCCGCCGGCAAGGGGCATGGCCATTCGCTCGGCGCAGTGTTTGCCGACCGCCGCGTGTGGTGGATGTGCCTGATCTACTTCTGCTTCGTCACCGGCCAGTACGCGCTGACCTTCTGGATGCCCACGCTGGTGAAGTCCAGCGGCGTGACCGGCAACTTCAATATCGGCCTGCTGTCCGCAATTCCGTTCCTGTGCGCGGTGGTGGTGATGAACATCCTGGGCCACAGCGCGGACGCGCGCCGCGAGCGCCGCTGGCACCTGATCGTGCCGGCGCTGATGGGTGCCCTGGGCTTTGCCATCGCCGCCTCGTTCACCAACAATACGACCGTGGCGATTGCCGCGCTGTCGCTGGCCGCCGCCGGCGTGCTGACCTGCGCGCCGCTGTTCTGGTCGCTGCCGACCTCGTTCCTGTCGGGCATCGCCGCGGCCTCGGGCATTGCGGTGGTCAACTCGGTGGGCAACCTGGCCGGCTTCGTGTCGCCATACATGGTGGGCGCGCTCAAGGACCTGACCCACAGCACCCAGCTGCCGATGTACGTGCTGTCCGCCATCCTGGTGGTCGGCGCCGTGCTGGTGTGGCTGACGCCCGCTAAACTGGTCAATCGCTGAACCCGCTTTCGCTTCCGGAGTTTCCCATGCCGCGCTTTGCCGCCAACCTGTCGATGATGTACCAAGAGCACGCCTTCCTGGACCGCTTTGCCGCTGCCGCGGCCGACGGCTTCCAGGCGGTCGAGTACCTGTTCCCGTACGAGCACCCCGCCGCCGAGCTGCGCGCGCGACTCGACGCGAACGGCCTC
>JABFVP010000018.1 GCA_013362725.1 Cupriavidus sp. | reverse complement strand
GATGGTGACGACGTTGAGCCGGTAATACAGGTCTTCACGGAAGCTGCCTTGCGCCACCAGCGCGTCCATGTCGCCCTTGGCCGCGGCGACGATGCGCACGTCGATCTTCACCGAGGCATTCGACCCCAGCCGCTCCAAGGATCCTTCCTGCAACACGCGCAGCAGCTTGACCTGCAGCGCCAGCGGCATGCTTTCGATCTCGTCGAGGAAGAGCGTGCCGCCCGAGGCATGCTCGAGCTTGCCGATGCGGCGCTTGCCGGCGCCGGTGAAGGCGCCGGCCTCGTGCCCGAACATCTCGCTCTCGAAGATGGCCTCGGGCACCGCGCCGCAGTTCAGCGCGATGAAGGGCCCGTCGGCGCGACCGGACAGCGCGTGCAGGCTGCGCGCCACCAGTTCCTTGCCGGTGCCGGTCTCGCCGTTGATCATCACCGGCACATCGGTGGGCGCGACATTGGCCACCAGCGCGCGCACCTGCTCGATCGCCGGCGAGCGGCCGATGATGCGCGTGCCGGCGGCGGGCCCGGCTAGTTCGCGGCGCAGCGCCTGGTTTTCCAGTTCCAGCGCGCGGCGTTCCAGCGCGCGGCGCACGGTGTCGGTAAGTCGGTCGGCGCCAAAGGGCTTTTCGATGAAGTCATAGGCGCCTTCGCGCATCGCCTGCACGGCCATGGTGATGTCCCCGTGGCCGGTCACCAGGATCACCGGCACGCCGGGCGCGGCGTTGCGGCAGTGCTGCAGCAGGTCCAGTCCGCTGGCGCCGGGCAGGCGCACGTCGGTCACGACCACGCCGGCAAAGGCGCCGTGCAGGTGCGGAATCGCGGCCTCGGCCGAGGGTAGCGCCAGCACGCGAAAGCCGGCCAGCTCCAGGCTTTGCGCGGTGGCTTGCCGCACCAGCGGCTCGTCTTCGACAAACAGGACACGCAGACCGTCTTGCATGGCAGTACTCATGGTGACGCGGAAACCGATGGCGCGGGGTCGATGGCGGGCGCGCGCGCCAGCACCAGCGTGAACTGCGCACCGCCGCCGGGGACGTTGGCGACGCTGAGCTGGCCGCCGAATTCGCGCACGATCGACGACGAGATCGCCAGCCCCAGCCCCAGTCCCTGGCCGGTTTCCTTGGTGGTGAAAAAAGGTTCGAACAAGCGCGGCAGCGCTTCCGGCGCGATGCCGGTGCCGTTGTCGCGCACGACGATGGTGACGGCGTGCTCGCCGGCCTGTACTTCCAGGTCGATGCGGCCCTGCGCGGGAGCGGCCGCGGCGATGGCATCGAGCGCATTGCCGAGCAGGTTCAGCAGCACCTGTTCCAGCTTCAGCTCGTCGGCGCGCACGGCGAGCCCCGGCACCGCGTCCAGCCCGGCGACGCTGACCGTGACCGCGCCCAGCCGCGGCGCCAGCAGCGCCAGCACGTGGTCGACCGCCGCGCGCAGCGCCACCTGCCGCTGCACCGGGCGCGCCTTGCCGGCAAACAGCTTGAGCTGGCCGGTGATCTTGACCATGCGTTCGGTCAGGTTGGCAATCGCCGTCAGGTTGCCTTCGGCCGCGTCCAGCTGGCCGCGTTCCAGCAGCACGCGGGTGTTGTCAGAGAACGTGCGCAGCGCCGCCAGCGGCTGGTTCAGCTCATGCGTGATGCCGGCCGCCATCTGCCCGAGCGCGGCCAGCTTGCTGGCCTGCACCAGCTCGTCCTGCGCCGCGCGCAGCTCGCTTTCGGCGCGGGTGCGCTCGGCCTCGTCGTCTTCCAGCTTCTCGTTGATCGCCATCAGGTCAGCGGTGCGGGCCTCGACGCGGCGTTCCAGCTGGTCGTAGGCGGCCTCGAGCAAACGGCGGCTGTACTGCATGTCACGCGCACGCTGGCGGCGCTGGCGCCAGTTGACCAGCAGCAGGCAGATGCAGGCATAGGCCAGCGCCGCGGCCACGGTGGCGTTGCGCGCGTTGGCCAGCACCGGCTCCAGCGGCGCCATCACCTGCATGGTCCAGCCGGCCGGGCCCACGGTGCGGTTCAGTTCCAGGTAGCGGTCGGCGCGTTCGGCGCCGTCGGGCGTGAAAGTGGTGCGGCCGGCGGCGGCCTCGTCGCGCACGCGCACCAGGCGCGCGCCGTGCGCCAGCGTGGTGTCGGCCAGCCAGCGCGTGACCGGCGACGCCAGCGGCTCCAGCGGCAGCGGCGTCACCGCGCGGCCGTGGTACTGGCGGGTCTGCTCAATCTCCGCGCGCAGCGCCGGCGGCAGGGGGCGCAGCGTGCGGTACTGCCACGCCGGTACCGACGACAGGAAGATCACGCCGTGGTCGTCGCTGACCATCAGCGGTTCGGCGCCGCTGCCGGCGCGCTGGAACCACTCCAGGTTGAGCTTGACCACGGTCACGCCGATGACCTTGCCGCCGGCCTCGATCGGCTGCGCGATGTAGTAGCCGGGCTCTTCGCTGGTGATGCCGATGGCGTAGAAGCGCCCCATCTTGCCGGCCGCGGCGGCCTGGAAGTAAGGGCGAAAGCGGTAGTCGGTGCCGACGAAGCTGCCCGGCTGATTATGGTTGCTCGCGGCCAGCGCGATGCCGTTGGCGGCGATCACGTAGGTGGCCGACGCATGCGCGCGCCGGTTGACCTCGGCCAGGTACTGGTTGGCGGCAGCGACGCGCTGTGCATCGTCGGGAGCGGCGAGCAGTCCGCGCACGAAGGGATGCAGCGACACCAGGGCGGGCAGGAACTCGTAGCGGTCGAGCGTG
>JABFVP010000477.1 GCA_013362725.1 Cupriavidus sp. | reverse complement strand
GCCAGAACCATTGCCGCGGTCGATACGATAGCAGGGGCCGACCCGCGCGCGCTGGCGTTGCGCATCGAACAGGCCCTCGAGGCCATGCGCGAGGGCCGGCCCGTAGTGCTGCTCGATGACGACGACCGCGAGAACGAGGCCGACCTGATCCTTGCCGCCGAGCGCCTGACCCAGGCCAATATGGCCATGATGATCCGCGAATGCAGCGGCATCGTGTGCCTGTGCCTGCCGACGGACAAGGTACGCAGCCTGGGCCTGCGGCCGATGGTCGAGCATAACCGCAGCCAGTACGGCACCGCCTTCACCGTGTCGATCGAGGCCCGCGAGGGCGTCAGCACCGGGGTCAGCGCGGCGGACCGGATCACTACCATCCGCGCGGCGATTGCCGGGGACGCCGGCCCCGATGCCGTGGTCAGCCCCGGCCATGTGTTCCCGCTGGTGGCGCGCGACGGCGGCGTGCTCGAGCGCCGCGGCCATACTGAAGGCTCGGTCGACCTGGCGCGCATGGCCGGACTGTCCCCCGCCGCGGTGCTGTGCGAGCTGATGAATCCGGATGGCACCATGGCGCGGCGCGCGCAAGCGCTGGCCTTTGCCGGCATGTACCGCTTGCCGGTGCTGACCATCGAGGACCTGGTCGCCTGGCGACGCCTGCACGGCTGAAGGCCGCCGCGATGCATGGATCGGAGCGTGCCCGCGCGCCGCAATGCATGCATCCTGTGCGACAATTCGGATCGCTTTTTCCCGTCTACATGAGGGTAATTCCATGATGTTCCGCATGTTTCGACACGCAGCCGCGCTGGCCGGCTGCGTGTTCGGCCTGGCCCTGCCGCAGGCGCACGCCGATGACGGCGCTGTGCCGGCCACTGACGTGGCGTCGGCCTCTGCATCCCGGCCGGCCGCTGCCGCCGGCCTCTACGAGTGCCAGGTTCCCGGCTCCGGCACCGTATTCCGCTCGACCCCCAAAGAAGGTTGCCGCCTGGTGGCCGCGCCCGATTCCGGCGCGCCCGACCCGCAGCGCTGGCTGCCGCTGATGGGCGCCAATGGCGTGATTTCCTATTTCGATCAGTCGGCGGTGCGCCGCCAGGGCACGCAGGTTGGCGTGGTGGTGATGCGCAACTCGCCGTCGGGTGTGATCCGCACCGCCAGCGGCGAACCGATCCGGTCCTCGCTCAAGCGGATGGTGCTGAACTGTGCCACATCGATGTTTGCCGTGGTCGAGCAGACCCTCTACAGCAAGCGCTTTGCGCGCGGCGAATCGCTCTATACCATCCGCGCGCCGCAGTCCGGCACCTTCCAGGTGGCCGGCCCCGGCACCATCGCCGGGGAACTGCTGCGCAAGCTGTGCCGCTGAGCCGGGACCACGCGGCTCGGCCTGCTGCAGCCTGGCTTATTCGCCCACGTGGCGCGATTTCCATTGCCCGTTGGACTGCTTGCAGAACCATCCGCTCCAGTGCTCTTCCGCGCTGCCGCGCTTGAGGTCTGACTTCAGGCGCCGGCACGGCTGGCCCTTGTCGGTCTTGCTCTGGACCGGGGTGATGGTGCCATCGATCTGCTGGCGCCGTCCCGCGGCCGGATAGGTCCATGCCACCGACTGGCCGTCGGCCGTATCGTTCAGCGCGGTACGCACCGACTTGGCCAGCGACGCGCCTTCCTTGTCGTTGAGCGTGCCGATGATGGTGCCGCTCAGGTAGTTGTCGAAGTACGCATGCGCGGGCGCGGCGCAGAGCAGCACGGCCCCCAGCGCGCCTGCAAGTGCGGCACGCAGGGCGGGGCGGGCGAGGCTGGCAGAGGATGAGGTTTGCCGGGTCAGCATGACGGTTCCTTGTGGCTACATGGTGGCGTTCGAGTGGCATTGTAAGCGCAATGCGGGGCGATGGACGACGCTGCCGACGCGCCTTGCCAATCGCGTCCACCGGCCTGCGGTTGACACGTGCCTGCCCCTGACCTAGCGTTGATTTCTGCCCGATCGTGCCGCCGGCACGATCGGCGCGCATTGCTGCGAGAGGAAATCCCATGACGCTGCGCTATCTCACAATTGCCCTGGCCGTCGCCTGCGCCTTCGGCACGGTGCACGCCCAGACCGCGGGCAAGGCCGACCAGTTCAGTCCGTACACCGACGGTGCCAAGCAGGACAAGTTCAGTCCCTACACCGACGGCGCAAAAAGCGACAACGTGACCGCGCTGAACCCGGGCGCCCGGCCCGACCAGATGGAGCCGGTCCAGAGCGGCGCGCAAAAGTCGTTCGACTCGTTCAGCCAGGGCGGCATGAAGAGCGGCAAGTTCGATCCCCATTCCGAAGGTGCCAAGAGCGGCAAGTTCGATCCCTACAGCGAAGGCGCCAAAAAGTAACAGTCTATTAAACGGGCCGGACGCGTTCCGGTCCGCATCGGTGCGCGACCGGGGGTGCCGATCGAGGCTGACCGCGCCGAGGCCTGCGGCGATGTGACCTGATCGCCCGCAAAGCCATGCGTGGAGCGGCTCTCGGGCTACGTGGCCAACATTTTGTTGCAAACCTTGCGTGATCGAAACGTGACTTTTGCGTGTCGAATTGCTATGGTTTATTGCGCATCGCAACAAACCGGACACGGTGCACCGCGGGCAGCCTGCCCCGCGTCAGGGCCTCGCCACTCGGCGCCGGACTCATCTCTTGCCGTGTCCTTCATCGTTCAGGCCGCCGATGCCGGCCACTCCGATTCAACCGCTCACCCTGGC
>JABFVP010000644.1 GCA_013362725.1 Cupriavidus sp. | reverse complement strand
CCCGGTGCTGCTGGGCGCGATCTCGCTGGATATGGTCGCGGTGCTGCTTGGCGGCGCCGCGGCGCTGTTGCCGATCTACGCGCGCGACATCCTGCATACCGGCCCGTGGGGGCTGGGCCTGCTGCGCTCGTCGCCGGCGATCGGCGCGCTGGCAATGGCGCTGTGGCTGGCGCGCCATCCGCTGAACCGGCGCGCCGGAAGCGTGATGTTCGCCGCGGTGGCGGTGTTCGGCGTCGCCACGGTGGTGTTCGGGGTCTCGACCTGGCTGCCGCTGTCGATGGCGGCACTGGTGGTGCTGGGCGCTTCGGACATGATCAGCGTGGTGGTGCGCTCCACGCTGGTCCAGCTCGATACGCCCGACGACATGCGCGGGCGCGTGGGTGCCGTCAATTCGGTGTTCATCGGCGCTTCCAACCAGCTGGGCGAGTTCGAGTCCGGGGTCACCGCCGCGCTGTTCGGCCCGGTGGGCGCGGTGGTCCTGGGCGGTGTCGGCACGCTGCTGGTGGTGGCGGTGTGGATGCGCCTGTTCCCGGCGCTGGCGGCGCGCGACAAGCTGCATGAACATCCCGCCTGAACTGCCGCATGGCGCGTTCGGGCCTGCATGGCGATGCCCGGAGCGTACCCGTTTCTGCGTGCGCGGCGGCAGCGCTGACGGCGGTATAGTGATGTCTCGCGCGCCAACTTTCGTCGCTGAAAGTCGTGCCCGATTGTTGCCACCCGCATCACCGCCCGCATCCCGCGACGCCTTGCGCCACATGACCTTGCCGACCGATCCGCTCCAGCGCCACGCGGTGTTCGCCGCGCTCAGCGGCTCGCGCGCCTCGCTGGAGCGCGCCGCGGCGCTGGGCGATGGCCTGGGCGTGGCGCTGTGGCGCAACCGGGACGACAGCACCGGCTATGCGCGGCCCGGCCACCACACCATGTCGGTCTACCTGCAGGGCGGGCACGCTACCTACCGGCGCGACCAGCCCGGCAACAAGGGCGCCCCGGGCAGGCTGTGCCTGCTGCCGGCCGACCATGAGTCGCGCTGGCATGTCGGCGGCCCGCAGCGCTTCCTGCATCTGTATTTCCGTCCCGAAGCCCTGGCCTGGCACTGCGTGCGCCTGCTCGACCGCGAACCGCGCTCGGCCGCCTTGCGCGACCTGACCTTTGCCGACGATCCGCGCCTGCATGCCCTGAGCCAGCAGCTTGCCGCGCTCGACTGGCGCTTGCCCGAGGCCCGCATGGCCGGCAATGCGCTGGCGCACGAGGCGCTCAGCCACCTGGTGCTGACCCACGCCGGCCGCGCCGCCCCGGCCGACTGGCGCGGTGGCTTGTCGGCGCAAGCGCGGCGGACCGTGCGTGACTGGATCGAAAGCCATCCAGAAGACAACCCGACGCTGGGCGAACTGGCGGCGCTGGCGGGCCTGTCGGAATTCCACTTCGCGCGCATGTTCCGGGTGTCGTTCGGCATGCCGCCGCATGCGTGGGTGCTGCTGATCCGCCTGGAGCGGGCACAACAGCTGCTGGCCGATCCGCGCCGCCCGCTGCACGAGGTCGCCGCCCGCGCCGGGTTTGCCTCGGCCAGTCACCTGAGCCGCCGTTTCCAGGCCGCATTCGGCGTCACGCCTGGCGCCTGGCGCGCGGGCGTGTAGCGCTCACGCGCTTGCGGCCGGGCCGGCGCCAGCCGTTGCGGCGCAAGGCCTGGCGCCCATATCTCGACAATCCGGCCCCAGGTCCCGGGAACCCGCTGCCGCTTCGCTTGTCCCCTTCTATGTGTCGTGTTTCCGGCTTTGTCGGTGATCGTCTGACATCGTGCGTTCAATGTGCGTCAATTTGTCAAACGTGAAACTCCATCCAGCGTTCCGGCAAGCCTGTTCGAGCATCGCCACGGCACGCAGAAACGGGTACGCATCGCCGCCCCAGGCCAGCACCGTCGACAACCCTGACAACAACCGCAAACGGAGCCGCTCCCATGGACCTCAACTTTATCGATGCCGACCAGCTTGAGGCGGGCTGGTCTTACCTGGTCCGCTTCGGCATCAACCAGGGCATGAACTGCCTGGCCGCCATCCTGATCCTGCTGATCGGCTGGTGGCTGTCTGGCCGCGTTGGCACCGCGGCGCGCGCTGCGCTGGGCCGCACCCATGTCGATGCCACCATGCGCCCGTTGCTGGCCAACGCGCTGCAGTGGATGGTGCGCGTGCTGACCATCGTGCTGGTGCTGTCGCAGTTCGGCGTGCAGACCGCCAGCATCATCGCCATGCTGGGCGCTGCCGGCCTGGCGATCGGGCTGGCGCTGCAGGGCACGCTGCAGAACATTGCCGCCGGCATCATGCTGGTGCTGCTGCGCCCGTTCCGCGTGGGCCAGTACATCGACGCGCAAGGCGTGGCCGGCACCGTGCGCGAGACCGGGCTCTTCATGACCGAGCTGACCACCTTCGACGGCGTCTGCCTGCGCGTGCCCAACGGCAAGCTGTGGGGCAGCGCCATCACCAACTACAGCGAGAATGCGACGCGGCGCGCTGACATCGAGGCCACCGTGACCTTCGACAGCGACGTGCAGCGCAGCCTGGAAGCGCTGCGCGCGATGCTGGCGCGCGAGCCGCGGCTGCTGGCGGATCCCGCGCCCGAAACCATGGTGGTCAATTACACCCAGCAGGGCATTACGCTGAACGTGCGCTACTGGACCTCGAACGACGATTACTGGAACGTGCGCTTCGCCTTCTACGAGCG
>JABFVP010000645.1 GCA_013362725.1 Cupriavidus sp. | reverse complement strand
GCGGCGACATCGCCTTGACCGAGCCATCGGTGCCCACCGGCATGAAGATCGGCGTTTCGACCACGCCGTGGTTCAGCGTGACGCGGCCGCGGCGGGCGTTGCCGTCGGTGGTGATGAGTTCGAAGTTGAGCATGACGAATAATCTGAAATCAGGCCGCGGCGGCGGCCTCCGGCTGCCGGGTCAGCAGCATGGCGTCTCCGTAGCTGAAGAAACGGTAGCGCTGCTCGACCGCATGGCGGTAGGCGGCGCGGATGGCTTGCACCCCCGCCAGCGCCGACACCAGCATCAGCAGCGTCGACCTGGGCAGGTGGAAGTTGGTGATGAGCGCGTCGACCAGGCGGAAGCGGTAGCCGGGCGTGATGAAGATATCGGTGTCGCCGCTGCCGGCGGCGAGCGTGCCGTCGGGCTGCGCGGCCGATTCCAGCGCGCGCAGCGAGGTGGTGCCGACCGCGATCACGCGGCCGCCGCGCGCACGCGTGTCGCGCACTGCCTGCGCCAGGTCCTCCGAAATCGCGTACCACTCCGAGTGCATCTTGTGCTCGGCCAGGTTCTCGGTGCGCACCGGCTGGAAGGTGCCGGCGCCCACGTGCAGCGTCAGGAAGGCGCGGCGCACGCCCGCGGCATCGAGCCGGGCGAACAGTGCGTCGTCGAAATGCAGGCCCGCGGTGGGCGCGGCGACCGCGCCGGGGCTGCGCGCGTAGACGGTCTGGTAGCGGGTCTCGTCGTAGGCGTCGGGGTCGTGCGTGATATACGGCGGCAGCGGCAGGCGGCCGTAGCGCTCGATCAGGTCCAGCGCCGGCTCGGGGAAGCGCAGCGTGAAGAACTGGTCCACGCGCGGGCCCACGGTCACGGCAAAGGCATCGTCGGCGAGGTGCAGGGCGCTGCCTTCGGCCGGCGTCTTGGACGCGCGCACCTGGGCCAGCACGGTATGGGCGTCGAGCACGCGCTCCACCAGCACCTCGACCTTGCCGCCGCTGGGCTTGTGGCCGAAGAAGCGGGCCTTGATCACGCGGGTGTCGTTGAACACCAGCAGGTCGTCCGGCCGCAGGTAGTCGACGATGTCGCTGAAGGCGCGGTCGGCCATGCGCACCGCGTCGGCGGTGTCACTGGGCGCGAGCCGCTCCACCACCAGCAGCCGGCTGGCGCTGCGGTCGGGCAGCGCGCTCTGGGCGATCAGTTCGGGCGGCAGCGGAAAGTCGAAATCGGAAAGCGTCAACATCGTGGGAGGGGCGGTCTGCGCGGTCTGCAGGCTGTGGAGCATGGCGCGTCACTCCGCTGCCCGGTTTGGCAGCCGGCATGGGTACAATCGGCGAATCCGCTATTGTAAGGCCACGCGCGCGCTTGCCGCCGGCCCGGGCGTGATACCGGCCATGCGCCGGCACCGCGCCAGCCAGTCCAGAAGCCCGCAGCGACCGCTGCCAACTTTTCCACCGATGCCCGGAACCGCCGCCGAACCGATCCAGGACCCTGCCGACGCCAGCGATGCCAGCGATGCGGCGGCGCCCGCGCGCGGCAAGGCCGGCCCGGCCAAGGGCAAGGCCGCCGGCTCTGGCGCATCCACTGCTGCCGCCCGCCTGGCCAAGCTGGGCCTGCGCCGCCCGGTCGACCTGGTGCTGCACCTGCCGATGCGCTACGAGGACGAGACCACGGTGGTGCCGATCGCCGAGGCCATCCACCGTGCCGGGCTGGGGCTGCCGGCGCAGGTGGAAGGCGAAGTCATCTCCAACGAGGTCACGTTCCGGCCGCGCCGCCAACTGGTGGTGAAGCTTGCCGACGACAGCGGGGAACTGACCCTGCGCTTCCTGAACTTCTACGGCAGCCAGACCAGGCAGATGGCCGAAGGCGTGCGCTTGCGCGTGCGCGGCGAGGTGCGCGGCGGCTTCTTCGGCGCCGAGATGGTCCATCCGACGGTGCGCCCGGTGCTGGCGGGCGAGGCGCTGCCCGACCGCCTGACGCCGGTGTACCCGTCCACCGCCGGCATCCCGCAGGCCTATTTGCGCAAGGCCATCGGCGGCGCTCTGACGCGCACGCCCCTGCCCGAGACGCTGCCGCAGCCGGTGCTGAAGGGGCCGCTGGCGCGCCTGCAGCTGCGTCCGCTGGCTGACTGCCTGCGGCTGCTGCATGCGCCGCCGCCGCAGGAAAGCGAGGCTGCGCTGGCGGACCGTTCGCATCCAGCCTGGCAGCGCGTCAAGTTCGACGAACTGCTGGCGCAGCAGATCTCGCTGCGGCGCGCGCACGCGGCGCGCCGCGACAAGACCGCGCCGACCATGCCGCGCCGCGAGGGCGGGCTGCTGACGCGCTTCCTGGCGGCCCTGCCGTTCCGGCTGACCGGCGCGCAGCAGCGCGTGGTAGAGGAAATCGCCGCCGACATGACTCTGCCGCACCCGATGCACCGGCTGCTGCAGGGCGACGTCGGCAGCGGCAAGACCATCGTCGCCGCGCTGGCGGCGTGCCAGGCCATCGATGCCGGTTTCCAGGCGGCGCTGATGGCGCCGACCGAGATCCTGGCCGAGCAGCATTTCCGCAAGCTGTCGGCGTGGCTGGAGCCGCTGGGCGTGCCGGTGGCGTGGCTGGCCGGCAGCCAGAAAGCGCGCGACAAGCGCGCGGCGGTGGCGCGCGTGGAATCGGGCGAGGCCCAGCTGGTGATCGGCACCCATGCGCTGATCCAGGACACCGTGCGCTTTGCCAGGCTGGGGTTGTCGGTGGTCGACGAGCAGCAC
>JABFVP010000212.1 GCA_013362725.1 Cupriavidus sp. | reverse complement strand
GCTGGCGCGCCGTCTGCGCGCCGCCTTGTCGCAGCCGCGCGTGGACGGCTGGTCGTTCGGCGAGGAAAGCGGGCGCATCGACGGCCGGCGGCTGGCGCAGCTGGTCAGCTCGCCGGCCGAGCGCCGGCTGTTCCGCCAGGAAGCGCACAAGGCCCATGCCGATTGCGTGGTCGGCTTCCTGATCGACTGCTCCGGCTCGATGAAGGCGCAGGCGGAGCCGCTGACCCTGCTGGTCGACCTGCTGACCCGCGCGCTGGACCAGGCCGGCGTCGCCACCGAGGTGCTGGGCTTTACCACCAACGCGTGGAACGGCGGCCGCGCCCGCAGCGACTGGCTCGCGCGCGGCCGCCCGCAGCATCCGGGCCGGCTCAACGAAACCTGCCACATGGTGTTCAAGGACGCGCAGCGCAGCTGGCGCCGCGCCCGCACCGACATCACGGCCTTGCTGAAGGCCGACCTGTTCCGCGAAGGCGTCGACGGCGAGGCAGTGGAGTGGGCCTGCGCGCGCCTGCATGCCAGCGGCAAGGCGCGCCGCATCCTGGTGGTGGTGTCCGACGGCAGCCCGATGGATACCGCGACCGGGCAGGCCAACGACGCCTGCTACCTCGACAACCACCTGAAGGCGGTGGTGGCGCGGCACCACGCGCTGCGGGATGTGGAAATACTTGGGCTTGGGGTCGGCCTGGACCTGAGCCCGTATTACCGCCACACGCTCGCGCTGGACCTGTCGCAGCCGGTCGATATGGCGATGCTGGACGAGGTGGCTGGCCTGGTGGGGGCCAGGCGGCGCTAGCGGCGCCGCCGGCTTAGTCTCCGCTGGCGGTGGCCGGCTGCGGCCGCCCGGCCATCGCCCTCGGCTGCCACGAGACCGCGACATCGCCGGCCATAAAGGTCTGGCATGCCAGCCGGAAGCCATCGGCGAGCTCGGCTTCGGTCAGCAGCTTCCGCTCCTTCGGCTTGACCGCATCGGTATGCTCGCGGCCTTGCTCGATGCGGCACTTGCAGGTGCCGCACAGCCCGCCGCCGCATTTGAACGGGATGCCGCCCTGTTCGCGCAGCGACACGCGCAGCAGGTTGCTGTTGGCCGGCGCCGTGACGGTCTTGCCGTGGTTGGTGAGGAAGGTGATCTGGATCATGGCGATAGATGACTGGCGGGCGGGTGTAAGGCTTCAGGAGCGGCCATCGGGGGCAACCGGCACGGCTACGAGGGCGATATCCATGCTGCCGAAGCTGGCCAGCTGGCGCAGCGCGTCGCGGGCGGCTTCGAGCGTGGCGTACTTGTCGAGGAAACGGGTCGAGACCAGGTTGACGATGCCGGGCGGCGTTTCCTCCTGGATGCGGACCCGGGTATCGGCGGCGAGCTCCGCAATGACGAAGCGCGCGGTGGGCTTGCCGTAAAAGAGGTAGTCGTAGGCCTCGACGGCGGTCATGCCGGCGGTGGGCTCGGTACGGAACTGGCCGGGGCGGCTGGTCAGCAGCACGAACATCTCAGGCTCCCGCGCTGGCCCCGGCCAGCGCCGCAGCGGCCGGCACATCGTCCTGGGCCAGTTCGATGTCATGCTCGATCCACAGCTGGCAGGCCAGCCGGTAGCCTTGTTCGAGCCGTTCGCCAAGCTGTTTCTTTTCCTTCCAGTTGGGCGGCGGCAGGTGCTCGGCGCCGGCGATCACGCGGCACGCGCACTTCGAGCACTTGCCCATGCCGCATTCGTAGCGCAGGTTGGGGTAGGGGAACTGCCGGATGCCGGCGCGGACCACCAGGTTGGTGCTGGGGCCGACCTCGTCGGTAAAGGTCTGGCCGAACTTGTGCAGGATGACTTTGGGCATGATTGGTCCGGGCAAGGATCACGAAATCAGGGCAGGGAAAATCGTCGCGGTGCCGCGTCCGGCTACGACCACAGCACCATCGCCGCCACGGTCGAGCAGGCCAGCCCGATCAGCACCGGGATCAGCAGCGCGCGCACCGCTTCCAGCACCGGCACGCGGGCAAAGCCGGCCACCGCGATCAGCGACGACCACGCCACCAGCGTGCCGCCGCCGGTCCAGACCGCGCCCATCTGGCCTACCGCCGCCAGCGTGGCGGTGTCGAAGCCGACCACCGGTCCCAGTGCACCGGCCAGCGTGCCGGTCAGCGGCAGGCCGGCGAAGCCGGAGCCGTCGATGCCGGTGATCATGCCGACCAGCAGCACGCCGAAGGCGACCAGCACGTGGTTGTCGGGAATCATGTGCTGGTAGGCCTGGATCAGTTCGAACAGCAGGCTGGGCGCCTTGCCCGGCGGCAGGCCAAGGATCTGCGCCGCGGTCTCGCCGGCGCCGACGAAGAAGAAGCCCGCGATCGGCAGCACCGAACCCATGGCCTTGAAGGCAAAGACGAAGCCGTCGGTGATGTGCTCCGGACAGACATCGAGCATGCGACGCGGGCCTTCCGCGGCCAGCGTTGCCAGCATCATCAGCACCGCCGCGACCCCTCCCACCAGCGCCGCAGCATCGCCGCCCTTGAGGTCCTGCACGCCGGCGCCGAGCTTGGGCAGCACCATCACGGCGACCACGGCGAGGAAGGCCACCGGCGTCACGATGGCAAAGCACTTGGACCACTTCACCCGCCGCCGCGCGACCATCGACAGGCTGGCTTCGATATTGCTGTCGGTGGCGAGCGGTTCGGCGTGGGCAGTGCCCTTCGCGATCTCGGCCTTGTCGAAGGTGATGCCGCCATCGATGGCTTCGGCGCTGCCGCCGGCGCGCGCCTGCCAGCGGTCGAGCAGCGTGCCGCAGGCCGGCACGATGTGCTTGCGCATCGACAGGTAGGCCAGGCACAGCGCAATGCTGCCGGTGATCAGCGACAGCGCCAGCGCGCGATCGGCCACCACCGCCGCGCTGACCGCGGCGCCGGCGGCCTTGGCGCTGATGCCGGGCGCGACGCCGATCACATAGTCGGATGACAGCGCCATGCCTTGTCCGGCGATGGCAATCGCCATCGCGCCCGCCAGTGGCGGCAGCCCGGCGGCGATCGCCGCCGGCAGCAGGATGGCGGACACCAGCGGCACCGCCGGCGTCGGCCAGAAGAACAGCGAGATCACGTAGGTGATGCCGGCCAGGATAAAGAACGCCGAATGCCCGTTCTTCATCACCATGCGGAAAGGCTCGACCATGCGGATGTCCGAGCGCAGCGTCTTGAGCGCATTGAGCAGCGCCGTCATGAACGCGATCACCAGGAAGATGTTGAACAGCTCGCGCGCGGCGACCAGGCTGGCCGAAAACACCCCGGCCAGCGCCGACACCGGGCTGCCGGTCAGTGCAAACACGACCAGGGCGGTGCCGACGATCGACGGGACGACGACATTGGCGCGCAGGATCATCGTCAGCACGATGACTGCTACCCCTGACAGATAGATCCAGTGCGCGGCACCGATCACGGCTTGTTGTGACATGAGGACTCCCTGGGGGCGGAGGGGTTTGGGGGCGGTTCCATCGGACTGCGTTGGTCCGTGTCGGTATACTATATTCCAGATAGATTTCGAGCCAAGCGATTTTTCATTGGGACTTACGCGGATTCCGAATCGGTGCAATGTGCCTGGGCGCCGCACATTTATTGGGATCTCTTTGCCAGCGAGTGCGATGCGATGGTGCATTGGCCCGTCGATGAGTTGCCGGCGACCACGTCGATATGTAGACTGTATACCAACATAGCGACGAAAAACGACACCAGCCGTCTCGCTGCCATGCCATTCCCTGCTCATGACCGACGCCGTGCCCGCCGCCTTGCTGACGCTGCTGCCTCCCGACCTTTCCGCTCCTGACTACCTGTGGATGGGCGTGCTCGTCCTGGCCGGCGCCTGCCTGCAGGGCGTGGGCGGAATCGGCTTTGCGATGCTGTGCGCGCCGCTGGGCGCGATCTTTTTCCCGGAACTGGTGCCGGGGCCGCTGCTGGCGATGGGTTGCTGCCTGTCGCTGATGGGCGCGCTGCGCGAGCGCGAAGCCATCGTCTGGCCGGTGGCTGGCTGGGCACTGGCGGGGCGGGCAGCCGGCGGCGCGGCGGCGGTGCTGACCATTGCCTGGCTGGCGCCGGGGCCGCTGGCGGTGCTGTTCTCGCTATCGATCCTGGCGGCGGTGGCGCTGAGCCTGCTTGGCTGGCGGCTGCTGCCGGGCGCGCGCAACGTGGTGATCGCCGGCACGCTGTCCGGCTTCATGGGAACCATCACCTCGGCCGGCGCGCCGCCGTTCGCGCTGGTCATGCAGCACATGGCGCCCGCGCCGATGCGCGCGACCATGGGCACCATCCTGTCGGGCGGCGCCATGCTGTCGCTGGCGATGCTGACGCTGGCCGGGCGCTTCGGCATGCCGCAACTTTTACTGGCACTGGCGCTCGCGCCGTTCCTGCTGGCCGGCTTCGCGCTGTCGAACCGGCTGCGCGGGCGCGTTTCCGCCCACGCCGTGCGCCGCTTGCTGCTGGGCCTGTGCGCGGCCGGTGCGCTGGGCGTGCTCGGCCGCGCGGCGTTTGCCTGAGACCGCGTGCCCCAAGCGGATTTCCCGGCTTTCCCAAATCACCCACCAGCGGAGTTTCCATGCAGCACATCTCAGACGCCATGATCGACGCCCATGTCACCCCCGAAGCCGCCCTCGAGGTCATGGCGTCGGCGTTTTCCAGCTTCGGGCGCGGTGATGCCGCGATGCAGGCGCGGATCCGCACCGAGGCAGGCGGCGTCAAGCTGTCGACGCTGGGCGCGGTGATCCCGCAGCAGGGCGTGGCCGGCGCCAAGGTCTATACCACCATCAACGGCCAGTTTTCCTTTGTCATCCTGATCTTCTCCACCGACGACGGCCGCCCGCTCGCTTCCTTCGACGCCGGCGCCATCACGCGGCTGCGCACCGCCGCCTGCACCACGCTGGCGGCGCAGCGGCTGGCCCGTGCCGGCGCCCGCACGCTGGCCTTGTTCGGTGCCGGCACGCAGGGCGCGCAGCACGCGCGCCAGCTCAGCGCCACGCTCGGGCTGGGGCGCATCCTGGTATCCGATCCGCACGCCGACGCAGGCATGCCGGAACGGCTGTCGGCGCAGTGCGGCGTCCCGGTGGCGCTGGCCGAGCCCGATGCCGCGGTGGCCGAGGCCGACATCATCGTCACCGCTTCGCGCGCGACCACGCCGCTGTTTTCCGGTGCGGCGATCCGGCCTGGCGCCTTCGTCGCCGCGATCGGTTCGAGCCTGCCGCACACGCGCGAACTGGACGACACCGCGCTGCGCCGCGCCGCCGCCGTGGTGGTGGAGTGGCGGCCGCAATCGACGCGCGAGGCCGGCGACATCGTGCTGGCCGGTCCGGGCGCACTGCCGCCGGAAAAGATCGTCGAACTGGCCGACGTGGTGCTCGGCAAGGTGTCGCCGCGGCAGCGCGATGACGACATCGTGATCTACAAGTCCGTCGGCGTGGGGCTGGAAGACGTCGCGCTGGCCGGATACGCGTGGTCGCGTATCGCGGGCGAAGCGGATCGCCGTGCCGGCTGACGCTCCCCGCTTCGGAACTCTCGGGTAAACACTGAGGTGGATGAGTCAACAGAGGCCTTGTCGTCCCCGAGTCGATGTATATAGTATACAAACATGCCGGGGCACACCCAAGCCAGCTTTTCCGGCATCCCACCCATCGCATCGCCTCACACCGACAACCAGGAGCCCGTCATGGCCGAACTGATGAACCGCGAAGCATTCCGTGCCGCCCTCGAACAAGCGATCAAAGGCAAGAGCGCCAACCAGGCGCCGTTCAGCGTGGCCTGGGCCAGCGGCAAGCTGACCCGGGCCCATCTCGCGCGCTGGGCCGAGAACCACTATCACTACGTCGGCCCGTTCGCGGATTACCTCGGCTACATCTATGCGCGCACGCCGGATCGCTATACCGAGGCCAAGGACTTCCTGCTGGCCAATATGTACGAGGAAGAGATCGGCGGCGACCGCCACACCGACCTGCTGATCCGTTTTGCCGAAGCTTGCGGCACCACGCGCGAGCGCGTGATCGATCCGGACAACATGTCGCCGACCACGCGCGGGCTGCAAAGCTGGTGCTATGCGGTGGCGATGCGCGAGGACCCGATCGTGGCCGTGGCCGGCCTGGTGGTGGGACTGGAATCGCAGGTGCCGTCGATCTACCGCAAGCAGACGCCGACGCTGCGCGACAAGTACCAGTTCACCGACGAAGAGGTCGAGTTCTTCGACCTGCATATCGTCTCGGACGAGATCCACGGCGAGCGCGGCTACCAGATCGTGCTGGAGCACGCCAATACGCCCGAACTGCAGCAGCGCTGCCTGAAGATCTGCGAGATCGGCGCGCAGATGCGCCTGCTGTACACCACCGCGCTCTACCACGACTACGTCGAGCAAGAGCTGCCGCTGCCCGAACTGGAGATGGCGGCCTGAGCGGCGCCACGCAGGGATCGATAATGACTGTGTTCCTCAACCATATCGACGGCGAATGGACGGCCTGCCAGTCGGGCCGCACCTTCGACAACGTCAACCCGGCCGACAGCGCCGACCTCGTCGGCTGCTTCCAGGCGTCGTCCGCGGTGGACGCGCAGGCGGCCGTGGCGGCCGCCGCAGCGGCCTTTGCCGGCTGGAAGAAGACGCCGGTCGGCAAGCGCGCCGCCATGCTCAACCGTGCCGCCGACCACCTCGAAGCCAATGCCGACAGCATCGCGGCCGAACTGACGCGCGAGGAAGGCAAGGCCCTTGCGCTGGCGCGCGACGAGGTGCTGCGCTCGGCCCAGACGCTGCGCTTCTATGCCGTGGAAGGGCAGACCTTCACCGGCGAGGTGTATCCCAACGACGATCCCGACCAGCTGGTCTACAGCCAGCGCGAGCCGCTGGGCGTGGTGACAGTGATCGCGCCGTGGAATTTCCCGGTATCGATCCCCGCGCGCAAGATCGCGCCGGCGCTGGTCACCGGCAACACGGTGGTATTCAAGCCATCGTCCGAGGCGCCGCTGTCGGGCTACCGGCTGGCCGAGGCGCTGGTGCGGGCCGGGCTGCCCAAGGGCGTGCTCAACTTCATCACCGGCAGCGCCGCCGAGATCGGCGCAACCATCACCGAGGCGCCTGCGGTGCGCGCGATCTCGTTCACCGGCTCGTCGCGCGCGGGCGAGCAGATCCACCGGGCGGTGCCGCTGACCACGCGCACGCAGATGGAACTGGGCGGCAAGAACCCGTTGATCGTGATGGAAGATGCCGACCTCGACCGCGCCGTCGACCTGACCATCAAGGGCGGCTTCTCGCTGTCGGGGCA
Organism: Cupriavidus sp.; assembly: GCA_013362725.1. Classification (GTDB taxonomy): domain Bacteria; phylum Pseudomonadota; class Gammaproteobacteria; order Burkholderiales; family Burkholderiaceae; genus Cupriavidus. The sequence continues at coordinate 3,248 of JABFVP010000212.1, read as the reverse complement.
GGCGTGCACGGGAACCAGCCGCGTGCTGGTGGCCGAATCCGTCAAGGCGGCATACACGGGGCGCCTGCTGGCGAAAGTCGCGACGCTCAAGGTCGGCAGCGGCATGACGCCCGGCATGGATCTTGGTCCGCTGGCCTCGCACAAGCAGCTGGACACGGTCCTGCGCTACATCGAGATAGGGAAATCCGAGGCAACCCTGCTGTGCGGCGGTGCGCGCCTGACCGGCGGCGATTACGACAAGGGCTACTACGTCGCGCCGACGGTATTTACGGATGTGGCGCCGCAGATGCGGATCGCGCGCGAGGAGATCTTCGGCCCGGTGATCGCCATCCTTGGCTTCACCGACTATGCCGACGCCATCGCCAAGGCCAACGATACCGAATACGGCCTGGCCGCGGCCATCGTCACCAGCAACCCGCGCTACATCCACCACTTCGCCAACGACATCGAGGCGGGCACGGTCAAGATCAACCGCACCACCACCGGCAACCTGGTCAACGCGCCGTTCGGCGGGGTCAAGCGGTCGAGCACGTCGACCTTCCGCGAATCGGGCCGCACCGGGCTGGAGTTCTATACGCAGGTCAAGACCGTCTACCGGGGCGCATAAGCCCGTCCCGCAGCAAGGAGTCATTGTCATGAAGCAAGCCATCAAGCTGGAACTGCGCGAAGCGCGCCACATGGTTGCCGCCGCGATCCGGCGCTCGCAAGAAATCGGCGTGCTCGAGTCGATCTGCGTGGTCGACGAGGGCGGTTATCCGCTCGCGCTCGAGCGCATGGACGGCGCCCGCATCACCGGGCCGCAGATTGCGTGGAACAAGGCGTTCACCGCCGCGGGCCACAAACGCTCGACCCACCTGTTCACCACGCCACCGAACGGGCCGGCGCTGCCTGGCAACGAGGCCTTCGGCATCCAGTGGAGCTTCGAGGGCAAGTTCGCCGCCTTTGTCGGCGGCTTCCCGATCGTGGTCAACGACGAAGTGATCGGCGGCATCGGCCTGTCGGGCGGCAACGGCGAGCAGGACACGCAGGCCGGCCTGGCCGCGCTGCAGGCGCTGGCCGAACTGCTGGCACCGCAGGACCTGCGGGTGCTGGTGCAGCCCGACATCAAGAAGTAAACACGCTTGCCGGGAGGTTCCATGTCGTACCGCATCCAGGTTGCCGAAACCGAGCAGGTCTTCTTTGTCGAGCGCGGCGAAACGCTGCTGCAGGCCGCGCAGCGCGCCGGCGTTGCCTTGCGCCACGACTGCCAGCTGGGCGGCTGCGGTACCTGCCGCATCCGCCTGCTCGACGGACAGGTGCGCTACGACGAGGAACCGTTCGGCCTGGCCCCCGACGAGGCCGCCGCCGGTTACGCGCTGGCGTGCCAGGCGCAGCCGCAGGCCGACCTGGTCATCAGCACGGCGCGCGACGACGAGTTCTGCGCCGAACCGGCGCGCCATCGCGCGGTGGTGCGGGCGCTGCGCCCGCTGTCCACCGAGGTCATGCATGTTGAGCTGGAGGTGCCCGACGCGGGTGCGCTGGACTACCGGCCGGGCCAGTATTTGAAGCTGTTGAGTGCCGACGGGCTCGCGCGCAGCTTCTCGATGGCTTCGGTGCCGCGCGACGGGCTGATTGATCTGCACGTGCGGCGCATTCCCGGCGGCGCCTTTACCGATGGCATCCTGCCGCGCATGCGCACCGGCGATGCGATCGAGGTCGAATTGCCGCTCGGCAGCTTCTTCTATCGCGCGCAAGATTACCGGCCGCTGCTGATGGTTGCCACCGGCACCGGCCTGGCGCCGATCAAGGCGATGCTGGAAGCGCTGATGGACGATCCCGACTGCCCGCCGGTGTCGTTGTACTGGGGCATGCGGCAGGCGCAGGACCTGTACCTGCACCGCGAGATCGCGGCCTGGAGCGAACGGCTCTACGAGTTCCGCTATGCGCCGGTGCTGTCGCGCGCAGGCGCGGACTGGCAGGGCCGGCGCGGCTATGTGCATGACGCGGCGCTGGCCGACCTTGGCGACCTGAGCGAATACGCGATCTACCTGTGCGGCTCGCCCGACATGATCCGTGACGCGCGTGCCGCCTTTCTCGCGCATGGAGCCAGTCCCGGCCACCTGTACGCGGACAGCTTCACGTTCCAGCACCTTTGTTAAGACATGGCGGTATGCATAAATGGCTGGTATACAATAACGCCAGCCTTTCCGCTTACGCCTCTGCCGACCCATGTCCCTCACTCCGCCTCCTGCCGCGTCCGCCGAGCCGCTGAGCCTCGGTGCCAGCCACTCGCCGCTGTTCGCCCTTGTTACCGACAAGCTGCGCGAAGGCATCCTGAACGGCAAATACGCGCCGGGCGAGCGGCTGGTGGAGAACAAGCTCTCGGCGGAACTGGGCGTATCGCGCATCCCGGTGCGCGAGGCGCTGCGCGCGCTCGCCAGCGAAGGGCTGGTGGTGATCGAGCCGCGCCGCGGAGCGACCGTGGCCAGCCTGTCGCCGGTGATCGCGCGCGAGATGGTCGAAGTGCGCGCCACGCTGGAAGGCCTCAACGCCAAGCTCGCGGCGCAGCGGCGCGACCCGGCGCTGGTGGCGGAACTGGAAAGCGTGTTGCGGCAGGGCATGGAGGCCGCGGCGCAGGGCCGCGCCGATGAACTGCTGGCGCTCAATACGCGCTTCCACGAAGTGCTCGGCACCATTGCCGCCAACAGCGTGCTGCAGGAAATGATGCGTTCGCTGCGCGAGCGCACCGCGGTGCTGTTCGGTCCGGCCAACGTGGTGCGCGCGCGCCAGAACTGGGACGAGCACGCGCAGATCCTGCAGGCCGTGATTGCCGGCGATGCCGACCTCGCGGCGTTGCTGGCCGCGCGCCATGTCTATAGCGCGGCCAAGGCGGCTGACCTGCCGGTGGACGGGCAGGGCAGCGCGGCGCAGGCGGCCTGAACGTTCCAGCTGGCATTGATTCCCGCCCGCAGGGCATGCCGTGCCCCGATATGACGCAGTGCACCAATTTAGTGTATACTGTAGTCATTCACGGTTACGAGATTTGCCATGCAGTCGCCCGAACAACGCTACCTTTCCCAACCCGTCGGCCAACAGTTGCTGCGCCACTTTGCCGCGCGCGATGCGGTGCGCCATGCCACGCCGCTGCTGCCGCTGGGGCTGCGCGATATCGGCCGCTTCTTCCTTGCGCTGGGCGGCCGCGCGCCGCGCCGCGGCCATTGCTTACCGCTACTGAATAACCGCGCGGCGCAGCCACGCCGCGCGGCCTC
>JABFVP010000291.1 GCA_013362725.1 Cupriavidus sp. | reverse complement strand
GGACAGGGAATGGGGTGGAACGGGCCGCGCGCTCGATGGCGGGGGCGGCTCCGAGGGCGTGCCGGGCGCGGTGCGCCGGCGAGGCGAGCGCGGCTAGCGCTCGGAATGGCTGCTGTGGCGGAACAGGTCCGGCACCAGGCGCAGCAGCGCCTCGCGGTCCTCGCCCTGGGTGTGGTTGAGCGCGTGCGTGGGGCCGTGCAGGAACTTGCGCGTGAGCGCGCCGGAGAGGGCCTCGAGCACGGCCTGCGGATCGTCGCCGCGTGCCAGCATGCGGCGCGCGCGCTCCAGCTCGGCCTGGCGGATGGCTTCGCCGCTGCTCTGCAGTTCGCGGATGACCGGCACCACGCTGCGGGTTTCCAGCCAGTGCATGAAGTTCTGCACGCGGCTTTCGATGATGGCTTCGGCCTGCGCCACCGCGGCCTGGCGCAGCGCGTTGCCTTCGCGAACGACCGCGCCGAGATCGTCGACGGTATAGAGGAAGACGTCGTCCAGGCGCGCGACTTCAGGTTCGACGTCGCGCGGCACGGCCAGGTCGACCATCATGATGGGACGGTGCTTGCGCCGCTTGACCGCCCGCTCCACTGCGCCCAGGCCGATGATCGGCAGCGAGCTGGCGGTGCACGACACCACGATGTCGAACTCATGCAGGCGCTCGCCCAGATCCGACAGGCGGATCGCGTTGGCGGTCAGGCCCTGTCCGCTGAGCTGCTCGGCCAGCTTCTCGCCGCGCTCGACGGTGCGGTTGGCCACCACGATCTGGCGTGGCTGCTGCGCGGCAAAGTGGGTGGCGCACAGCTCGATCATCTCGCCCGCGCCGATAAACAGCACGCGCTGGGTCGAGACGCTTTCAAAAATACGCTGCGCCAGTCGCACCGCGGCCGCCGCCATCGACACCGAATGCGCGCCGATCTCGGTCTGGCCGCGCACTTCCTTGGCCACCGCGAAGGTGCGCTGGAACAGCTGGTTCAGGTACGTGCCGAGCGAGCCGGCTTCGCCGGCGGTGCGCACCGCGTCCTTGAGCTGGCCCAGGATCTGGGTCTCGCCCAGCACCATCGAATCAAGCCCGCTGGCCACGCGGAACGCGTGGCGCACGGCTTCGGACTGCGGCAGCGCGTACAGGTGCGGCGCCAGCTCCGTGGCCGGCACGTTGTGATGCTGCGACAGCCAGCGCAGGGTGTGCTCGAAGCCATCCGTGCCCGGCGTCATGACCTCGGCGGCACAGTAGATTTCGGTGCGATTGCAGGTGGACAGGATCGCGGCTTCGGTGCCGGTACGCTCCGACAGGTGAGAGCGCAGGGCCCCCAGCGCCGGCTTGATCTGCTCGAGCGGAAACGCCACCCGCTCGCGCAGCGAGACGGGTGCCGTGGTGTGATTGATGCCGATCGCGAGCAGTTGCATTGTTGGGGACTGGTGCGGTCCAGCGCGCGGCCGGACCGGATGCCATTATACCGCCGGGACTGATCATTGCAGTCGACCGCTGCGGTGGGTGGCGGGGCCGCCGGATTGCAGTATCGTTACGCCGCGGCCGCTTGCGGCTGTGATGCGGACAACACAGGAGAAGCGAATGCTGGGCACCTTGATCGTGGGTTTGCTGGTCGGACTGGCGGCACGCCGTCTGCACCCGGCAGGGCGCGTGGTGACCGTGCCGGCCGCGCTGGTGCTGGGCGCCGCGGGTGCTGCGGCGGCCTTCTACAGCGGCCGCGCGCTGCATTGGTTTGTCGACGGCCAGCTCGGCAGCTGGCTGGCGGTGATCGCCGGGTCGGCGCTGCTGGTCGGGTTCTGGGGCACGGTGCGGCCGCGCGGACGGTAAATACTGAACCGACTTTCCGGTCGGGGATCCGCACGCGGCTCGATCCCGGTCAGCCGGCCGGGTTGCGTGGCGTCAGGCCCTGGCGGCTAGCAGGCGGCGCAGCACCCCGCTGGAATAGTGACTGGCCACGTCGGTCAGGAATGCCGAAAAATCCACATGCGCGGTGTCGTCGGCGCGGTCCGAGATGGTCCGCATCACCGCATAAGGCACGCCATATTCATGGCAGACCTGCGCCACCGCGGCGCCTTCCATCTCCACTGCGAGCAAGCCGGGCAGCCGTTCGCGCAGCTCCGCCACCGCGGTGGGCGAGCCGATGAACTGGTCACCGCTGGCGATCATGCCCCGGTGCAGGGTCGGCGCCGCGACGCCAAACTTCTCTCGCACCGCGCGCGGCACGTCGACGGCCAGGTCGTCGCGCAGGAAGCCGGCCGCGGCGGCATGCAGCTCGGCCGTCAGCGCCGCATCGGCCGGGAATTCGGCGCGCTCCAGCAGCGGCACTTCATGGCGGCCGAAGAACGGGCGCGCGTCCAGGTCATGCTGCAGGGTGCGGTCGGCGATGACGATGTCGCCCACCTGCGTGGCCGCGCCGATGCCGCCGGCCAGGCCGGTAAAGACGATCTGCGTGGCCCCCAGCTCGCGGATCAGCGTGACCGTGGTGGCCGACGCCGCCACCTTGCCCATGCGCGCCAGCACCAGCACGCACGGCTGCCCGTACAAATGGCCGCTGTAGTAGTCGCGCATGCCGATGGTGCGTACCGTGGCGCGGCTGTCGTCATGGCGCATGGCGGCGACGAGGCCGTCGACTTCATCATGGATGGCGGCGAGGATACCGAGGGTCATGGGGCGTGGGCAACTTGGACGAGGTCCACAGCATACCGGCCCGCGCAGCAAGGGCCTAGATGGCGCGCGAGCGCA
>JABFVP010000704.1 GCA_013362725.1 Cupriavidus sp. | reverse complement strand
AACCACCAATTGACTGTTGGCTTTTTATATTTTCATTCTCGCCCGTCGGGATCGAGACACGGTGGCGGCAATGGCAAGCGCTTGTGAGACAATCTGCCCCGCCCCACCGGCCACGCATCCTGGCCGGCAGACCAGACCAAGAGGAACGCATGTCCCGTGATGCCGCGCCCGCCCATGGCAAGCCCGCGCCCGCCCCTGCCCCCGCCGCCAACGCCAGCCCGTGGACCGACCTCGACGAGGCCGGCAGCGGCCTGACCGTCGATAACTTCCTGACCACGATGCTGAGCCAGCTGGTGACGGCGCTGCGCAGCACGGTCACCAAGCCCTATGCGGAACAGTTCGGCCTGACCGTGCCGGAATGGCGCATCCTGGCGCTGCTGGCCCATGCGCGCGCGTTGCCCTTTGCCGAACTGGTGACCCAGTCCACTTCGGACAAGGCGCTGGTCAGCCGCACCCTGCGGCTGCTGGAAGACCGCGGGCTGGTGCAGCTGACCTCCGCCGGCAATACCCCGCGCAAGAAGCTGCTGTGCGCCATCACCGAAGCCGGCATCGCGCTGCACGACCAGGTGATGCCGCTGGCGCGGCGCGGACAGGCCGAGGTGATCCGGCAGCTGTCGCCGCAGGAGCGCGAGGCGGTGTACCAGGGACTGCGCAAGCTGTTGCGGGCGCAGGTATAAAAAGAAACGGCCGCGACGAGCGCGACCGATTTTCCTCCCGCAACGCGTCTCCACGCCCGGGCATCATGCCACCGGAGGCAGTGCCCAGGCGCTGCCGAGCGAGCGCACGGGCACGCGCCGTCAGACCTCCAGCTCCTCCAGCACCCGCCCCTTGGTCTCGATGCCCAGGCAATGCACGGTGACGGCAGCCAGCGCCGGCACCACCGACAGCGCAAAGAACGCAAAGCTCAGGTCGCCGCTGCCGATGGTGCTGGCAATCAGCCCCGGCGCGAAGATCGCCGCCAGCTTCAGCCAGGCGCCGCCGAGGCCGCAGCCCATCGCCCGCACGCTGGTCGGGTACAGCTCCGGCGTATAGACGTAGGCGGTGATAAAGCCACTGGCGAGGAAGCCCAGCGCCAGCGCGCAGAAGGTCGCGACCACATACACGCTGGCGGCGTGGACTACCGCGGCCAGCACCAGCGACAGCGCGCACAGCAGGAACGACACGTTGATCACCGGCTTGCGCCCGACCTTGTCGACGATCATGGCGCAGACCAGCGAGCCCACCACGCCCAGCACCGACGCCGCCGCGGCAAGGTTCAGCGCCAGCTGCAGCGGCGCGTGGTAGACGGTCTTGTAGACCGTGGGCAGCCACGTCGACAACCCGTACTGGATAAAGCCGCAGGTAGCCCACAGCATCCACACCGCCAGCGTGCGGCCGAGATAGGCCTTGCTGACCAGGTCGCGCACGCGCCGGCGCGGATGCCAGCCCATGCGTTCGTAGGCGCTGGCGTCGCCCGGCGGCGGCAGCGGCGTGCGGGCGCACGCCTCGAACGCACGCAGCGCGGCGTCGGCCTCTTGCAGCCGGCCCTTCTCCGCCAGCCAGCGCGGCGATTCGGGAATCACCCGGCGCAGGATGAAGAACAGCACCAGCGGCACCCCGCCGATGAAGTACATCACCTCCCAGCCATAATGCGGCACCAGCCAGGCGCCAATGCCGTTGGACACCATCAGCCCGATCGGGAACACCACCTCGTACAGCAGCACGAAGCGCCCGCGGCCATGGGCGCGCGTGACTTCGTTGATATAGGTCGCGGCCACCGGCAGCTCGCCGCCGAGGCCCAGGCCCTGCACGATGCGCAGCAGCGCGAAGATCTCGAACGACGGCGCAAAACCGCACGCCAGGCTCATCAGGCCGATGATGCCCGCGCTCCAGCCGATCGAGCGCAAGCGCCCGAAGCGCTCGGCCAGCCCCGGGAACAACAGCGCGCCGACCAGCTGGCCGACCGACGGCGCCGCGATCAGGAAGCCGATCTGCCCCGGCGTGAGCGACCATTGCGCAATCAACAGCGGCAGCGTGGCGGCGATGGCGATCACGTCGAAGCCGTCGAAGAAGGTGGCCAGCCCGATCAGCAGCCGGGCGCGCACATGCATGGCGTTGCCTGGCATGCGCTCGATGCGGGCGACGATATTGCCGCGCGTGAGCGGGCCGGTGCGGGCGCTGGCGGCGCCCTGGCCGGCACTGTCGGCCGTGGTCACGATACCTGCGGTGGCGGCCACCGGTGCGCCGGGGGACGCTGCGTCTTGTCTCTGGGTTAGCACGGGAACTCTTTGGGTTGAGTCTTTCGAATGGCTCCCCTCTCCCGCTTGCGGGAGAGGGGTTGGGGGAGAGGGCAGGCGGTTGCAGGCGGCAGATGCCTGGCTTGCCCGGCGACCTTGGTGAGGAAATCGGAACCTGACAGCGGCGCTGGCTTCGGCCGGCGCTGGCCCTCTCCCCCGCCCCTCTCCCGCACGCGGGAGAGGGGAGCAAACATGCGCGGATCGAGCGTTTGTGGATTACAAATCCAGCACCAGCCTGCTGCCCTTGCACCCGGACACGCACACCATCATGGTCTTGTTGCTGGCGCGCTCGCTGTTGCTCAGCACGCTGTCACGGTGGTCCGGGCAGCCTTCCAGCACGGCGGTCTCGCACGAGCCGCACACGCCTTCGCGGCAGCTGTATTCGACCTCGACACCCGAATCCAGCAGCGCGTCCAGCAGTGACTTGCCCGACGGCACCTTGACCAGCGAGCCAGTG